>CBETNY010000113.1:0-5865 GCA_965537275.1 uncultured bacterium
TTCACAATGCCTGAGCGTGTGTCCGATGCTGCATAAGGCAAGACAATCCAATCGTTATGCAGGATGGCACCACAGGAGTACACCACATTGGGCACATAGCCGTTTCGCTCTTTTTCCAGCGGAATTAATAACGGATCGGGCAATTCGGCAATTACTTTGGTGGGCGATTTTAAATCGAGTAAAATAGCCCCGATGGAATAGGTTCGCATAGGACCAACACCGTGTGTAAGTAAGAGCCACCCTTTTTCGGTTTTTATGGGGGAGCCGCTGTTGCCTATTTGAATAAATTCCCAATAATATTTTGGTTCGCGTAACAAAATCGGGTTATCCCAATAGGTAACGTTGTCGCTAAACATGATGTATAGATTTTCGTTGTCGTTTCGTGAGATAACCGCATACTTTCCGTTGATTTTTTCAGGAAACATGGCCATGCCTTTGTTTTGCGACCCGGCCCCGGTCATGGTGCAAACGCGGAAGCGGTAAAAATCTTTGGTTTCGATGAGTTGAGGCAGAATGGAGAACCCATTGTAGGCAGTATAGGGTGCGTAGTACGACAACTCTCCCCGGTCGTTTTGAAAGGCGACAAAACGGGCATCCTCAATGGCGCGAATGTCAGTGGTCGATCGAGGAAAAATAACCCGCTCCGTCAGATCGGATTCATCACTAAATTCAATTTCGTAATTTGAACGTACAATCCAATGGAGGGTATCAATGGCTTCTTCCTGTTTTTTGGTTGGCGTGCGTTTTTCACGAAACATCCGGATGCTTTCTTCCATTTCGTCCAGCGTAAACGAATCGAGGAGTTCTTCAAAAATATCTTTAACACAATCGTAACGCCCCATGTCGCGCAGCTTGGTGGCAAAATCTTCCTTGCTGTATTCGGTGGAGTGGATGATTTTAGCCATTTCCACCTGATGGCTTAATGTATCCATACGGATAGTACCATTTTTATCCAGAATTCCGCTGCGGAAGACTACTGATGACATATGGCCTTCACCCACGGCACGGAAGCTCATGATTACTTTCATCTCGTCTTTTTCCAGTTCGTTGGGGTTTTGAAACGGATGTGGCACGATGGATGGATTAAACAGGGCTGCCGATTCGATGGAGTATTCCAAAGTAAAAAAAGCTCCTATCAAGAGTTTCTTCTCCAAAGGCAGGTCGTTGTAAATGGTGATGTCGAGGTGGCGGGTAATTTCATCAAAATTATCCTTAAAAATCCGTTTGATGTTTTTGTGCCGGTTTGAAAAGTTGGCAATAATTTGCTTAAAAATTTGCTGCCTTTCCTTTTCAGAAAGGTTTAGGATACGGTCGAAAACTTTGTAGATTCTGATCTTATCGAGCCCGAAAAGTTTGGTGATGACGCGGCTCTGGTCCGGTAAAAAAGAAATTTTCTGCCGGTGTACTTTTACTTTGCTTTGTGAATAATCCATGGTTTCGATAATTAGTCAGGCTAATATAAGCGAATTTGTTGGATAATCTTTCGTAAAAGGTTTAAAAAAACAGGGTTGCTTTTATTGGGAAGACGGTATGGTCGGGTTTGTGATCGAAGTAGTTTTAAAGTTAAAAGTTAATGGACCAAAGAAAAATGCTAAAAATCAGACAATAAATACCGATCATCCCCTTTTGGAAGGGACGAAGGGGCAGGTTAATTCAAGAAGTTATTTATTGTCTGATTTTTAGTTAGATACATGTTAAAAGACAATTTAACTTTAAACAAGTTTATCAAAAAGTAAAGGCCAATAAACAAGGAAATCCTTCTTTATTGGCCTTTCAAAAAATTAATCGTTAACAATTTTCATGAGTTCGGAAGCTGCTTTTTCGAGCTGTTGATCTTCACGGTGAATAATCACATCATAATCCTGCCTTACTTTGAAATCAGGTTCGAGCTGTTGATTTTCAAGGTATTTTCCGTGTGTATCCAGACTTCCTACTTCGGGCATTCCAAACACCAAACCCGGGTCGATTTGTCGTTCCCACCAAACGGCGGTCATGGTTCCCGGAACAGGCATCCCAACCGTTTTCCCGATTTTCAATGTGGTGTAAACATAAGGGAAAGCACTGGCATCGGAATAGTTACTTTCGCTAACCAGCAGGATGGTGGGTTTCGACCAACGCGACATGGGATCGTAACCCATTTTCACACCACGGGGTGCATAGGTAACATATTGTTTTCCGCTAAAGAGCACGGCCAAATCGTCGTGCAGCCATCCTCCGCCATTGAAACGGGTATCAATGATAATACCGTCTTTTTTTGCATAACGGCCAAATACATCGGAATATACTTCCCGGAAACTTGCATCGTTCATCCCGCGGACGTGGACATATCCCAGCCGGCCTCCGGACAAACGATCGGTTTCGGCACGCATAATTTTTACCCATCGCTCATAAAGCAATTGGTTTTGTGCCCTTATTCCGATGGGTTTTACAATCTCGTCCCATCGTTTTTTACCATCATAAAGACTGAGCAACACCCTTTTGCCTGCTTGATGATTCATTAAAACATAAAAACGGGTGTTGTTGGTAATGGCTTTTCCGTTAATTTTTTCGATAATGACTCCCGGTTTTATTTTGGTGTTTTCGTCCAGTACAGGTGATTTATCCAGGACCTCCGCTATTTTCATGCCTGCACCGGTGTAATCCCAATCGTAAAGCAAACCCAGTGTAGCCGTTGCATCTGATGATTTGTCGCCCCGGTGATAATAACGGCATCCGGTATGCGAAGCATTCAGCTCACCCAACATCTCGCTAAGCATTTCTGCAAAGTCGTAATTGTTGTTGATGTAAGGCAAAAACTTTTCGTAATTCTTTTTGTACATGGCCCAGTCAACACCATGCATGTTGGGATTATAGAATTTCTCTTTCATCTGGCGCCAGGCGTGTTCAAAAATGTATGATTTCTCGGCCAGGTAGTCATAGTCGAATTCTGCCGAATAGCTTACCCTTGTCTGTTTTTTGCTTCCCAAATCAATTTTAATGATTTTTCCTCTGGAAAAAACGAACAGCGTTTTACCGTCTTTCGACAAAGTCAGTTCGCCATTACCTGCTTTGAGGGTTACCAGCTGTTTGGTGGTTTTTTTTCTGAAATCGTGCTCCCACAGGTTGTATCCTTTTTCAAAACTGGTCAGATAATAAAGTTTGTCACCTTTTTTGGATAATACTGCATCGGCTAATTTAGAGGAGTTGATGGTAAACCGGACAACCCTGTCTTCCAGTCCATTCCAGTCTATTTTAACCTGATTGGACGGTTTTTCCTCCTTCACCTTATTATTCTTTTTCTTCTTTTTTGTCTGTTTTTCCTCCGGTTTGGGGGTGGTTGTTTTTTTCTTGCTTTTCAACAAATCATATTCGCTTTTTGAAAGTTTAAATTCGTCGTAAGCATTTTTGTCTAAAAATAAACCATAGGCATCATACATCGATCCCCAACTGCCATGGCTTCGCATACCCTGCTTGTCGGAAAACCAAAGCACCACTTTTCCTCCCACCATCCATTTGGGCGAATGGTCGTTGTATCCGCTTTTGGTGAGGTTTACAATGTTTTGATTGCCTTGTGCATCAACCAGTCCCACTTCGGGGCGAAAGAGATGGTCGGTGGTGTAATTAACCAAAAACCATTTTCCGTCGGGTGACCAACGATACCATTGATCGCCATCGCTATACGAGTAATTGTATTTACCGTCAAGGACAGTTCGTACTTTTTTTGTAGCCAGGTTGATCACGCGCAGGGTGGTTCGGTCTTGCAAAAAGGCCACCTCTTTTCCGTCGGGTGAATAGGCAGGCTGGAAAGTTTCAGCGTCGGTGGTTATCACCGGTGTCTCTTTGAGCAGCGTAGCCAGTGAGAAATATTTCTCCTCGGGACGAACAATTTTGGTTTGATAAATATTCCAGCTGTTATTTCTTTCGGAAGCATAAAGCAGTGTGCGGCCATCAGGGCTGAAGCTCACCGAGCGTTCCTGTTCGGGCGTGTTGGTGATTCGTTTGGTTAGATTACTCTCCACCAGTGTTACATAAACTTCACCGCGAACAATTAAAGCGACCTCTTTGCCATTTGGCGAGACTGCCATATCGGTGGCCCCCGACTGGAAGACTTCGTGTCGGGTGAGGTTGTAACTGTTGTCGCTCAGGATATTGACTTCAAGTTTAACCGGTTCGTTTCCGGCATTCAGGCGGTACAGCTCACCATTATAGCTAAAGGCCATGGTGTTGTTATTGGCGATACTTAAAAAACGTACCGGATTGGTTTTAAAATGGGTGAGTTCTTCTACCTGGTCGGGATGAGCAATCGGAAAACGGGCCACATTCATATTGCTGCCAAATTGTTCCGTCAGATAATACACGTACTTTTCGTCACTACCCAATACCGGATTGCGGTCTTCACCGGCAAAATTACTTAATTTGGTGTGC
Organism: uncultured bacterium; assembly: GCA_965537275.1. Taxonomy (GTDB): domain Bacteria; phylum Bacteroidota; class Bacteroidia; order Bacteroidales; family F082; genus Sulfidibacterium. The sequence continues at coordinate 4,405 of CBETNY010000113.1, forward strand.
TTTTTTGTGTTCATATCGTACATCCAGACATCGCGTGCAATGGAAGAGGTGTGGTGTTTACGAAATGGATCTTCATATCCTTTGCGGTCTTGGTAAAAGATTTTATTGTTGGCGCGGTTGATTTGCGCATCTTCGGCCGGGGTGCTCAGCACCTGTTGAATAGCACCCCCGGATACCGGAACCGTGTAAAGTTCGGTTAATAGACTTATGGGAAACTGATAGTTGCCCGGAACGTCCTGGATGGCTGCATTAAAGTAAATGGTTTTTCCGTCGGGTGAAAAGCAGGAGGGCGTTTCGTTGACCGATACGAAGGTCAGTCGTTTGGGCGCACCTCCTTCGGACGGGATGGTGTAAATATCAAAATTACCAAACCGGTCGGATGCAAAGGCAATGGTTTTGCCATCGGGTGACCATACCGGCTTGAAATCGTAGGCGGTATGAGTGGTCAACTGAGTCGCTTCGCCACCCTGAATGGAAACTTTATAAAGATCGCCTTTGTATTCAAAGGCAATGGTTTTTCCATCGGGCGAGATGGCCGGATACCGAAGCCAAAGCGCGTGCTGGGCTGTGGAATGTGCCGGTATAAAAAACAGGCCGAAAAGAAATAAAATTGCAAAAAAATGTTTCATAAGATAAATTTATTAATGTGTTGGATAAAAGTAACTAAAATTCATGTACCATAAAAAAGCCCCTTCCGGGGCTTAAAAAAATGTAAAAAATTAACCAAAATTTATACAAATAGACTTTTTTACCGTCGTGCCATCAGGTTTTTCTGTGCTTCGATTACCGCCACAATTAAAGAGGTGTCAAAAGGAATATCATTGATATAGGGTTCCTCTTCAAGGGGAAAATGAATCTCCCCGGCAGCTTCGGTGCATGCTTTCCCGGCAATAGCCCTCGTATCAAAAGGGATGTCGTCGATATATTTTTCGTCTTCCAGGTGAAAAGTACCTTGCAGGGCATCCTGAACCCTTGCTTCGGCGACTACCATTCCGGTATCAAACGGGATGTCGTTGATGTAGGCCTCTTCGTGTAAAGTTATTTTTTCAGACTGTGATTCGTTGCAGTAGCAAGTGTTGACTGCTGTGGCTGATACTGTGATGAGGAGCATCATGGTAAGCATCAGCAGGGTGTTTTTTATCGTTTTCATGATTTCTTTTTTTTGTGTGATGTAAATGAGATTATCGAATACCATGCCACAATTTGTAAATAATTAATAAACAAATTAATACAATGATTTTAGCCTCTTGAAATGTCTTTGGTGGTTGTTCTCTAAACGAACACGAATGTTCATTAGCGGACGCTTTTAGTCTCTTGAAAAATGGTTCAGATAGAAATCGAAAAGTTTACTGGCTACTTCGTAAGGTGAAATGGCCCCTTTTAAGATTTGTTGGCGATAGGTTTTTAATTGGTTTTTGATCTCTTTTTGTTGAAAGAAATGGGAATGGATGGCCTCATTGA
>CBETNY010000114.1:0-5830 GCA_965537275.1 uncultured bacterium
ATAATATTCTAAACATTGTGTATTTTTGAGAAGTGTTTTTTTAAAAAATTGTATTTATAGGCCAACAAAATCATCAATGACTAAAAACAGTTCCTTTATATTTTTTCTAAGTCTGGTTTTTGTAATGGGTGTTTCTTCCGTTATTGCCTATTATAGTTTTTATTATGTTTATCAAATTAGTCAAAAGGAGCTTATTGAAAGCAGGATAGAGGCCAACAAGCAGGAGGCGGTGCACATGGCGCGGCTTTTATCTCAAAAGTTAAAATCGGGTTATAGTAAACAGCAGTTGATTGAAGAATTTCAGAAAAGTATCCAATACACAGCAACCGATAAGGGTTTTGAATGTATGTTTAACCAAAAAGGGGTGCAGCTTTGCCATCCCGACCCGGCGAAAATTGGAAATAAAATTGACAGTACCAATTCGGTGGTCAGCCTGATGAACAATGCCCGGTTTAAACAAGATTTTGAACAGGTTTTAAAGGGGGGAAAACCCAGCGGTGGTGTTCGTACCTTTCTAAAACGAAAACATACCGAGATTATCTATGTGGCTCCTGTGGAGGGCTCCGATTTGATGGTTGCCGTACACGCCAACCTGGCTTATATCAACAAAAAGTTAAGTGATTTTCGCCAACGACTACTCTTTATCTTTATTCTTTCGGGTCTGCTTGCCACTTTTTTGGTCTTTGTGTTTCTTCGTTATCTTTTCCTTCATATGCAAAACAGGGATAACAGTTTGCCGAAAAAAGAGGAGGGTTTGGTACAAAATACCATTGATAATAAGAAACCAGACCCTAATCCGAAAAACCGTTTGCTGGTCAATCAGGGAAATAAACTGGTGCCGCTTTTAACGGATGATATCGCGTATGCCTACATTGAGTTTAAACTGACCTATCTTGTTAAAAAAGATGGCCAACAGTTTACCGGCAACCTGAGTCTTGATGAGTTGTTTGAACAACTCAATCCCCAGCGGTTTTTCCGTGCTAACCGGCAATTTATTTTATCTATCGAATCGGTTCGTAAGGTTGAACGGTATGGGAACAGCCAGCTTCGCGTAAAGGTAAATCCGCCCACCGACCGCGAGATTATCATTAGTAAATTAAAAATGGCTGCTTTTAAGAAGTGGCTTGGGGAACATTAAATCTATTTTTGGATAATTGATTAACTAAAAATAAGGTTTCGCAACCGAAATGCTAAAACAGCTTTTGAAAACGGCTTTAAAATATGTGTACTTTTGTGTCGTGAGGCCCGCCTCGAACCAGACAAACCGATAATGGCTCAATTCTTTTTTTAAGATGAAAAGGGTTGATTCGGCAGTCGCAAATAATTTAATTGGCAGAAAATTAAACATGAACGAAAATTTAGATCCCACGGGCGAATCATTGAGTAAAGCAGAACTGGAGATAGAAAATGTGCTGCGACCCGGGCGTTTTGAAAGCTTTGCCGGTCAGCCTAAAGTGGTTGAAAATTTGAAAATATTTGTCCAGGCTGCCAAAGAGCGTGGCGAAGCACTCGATCATGTGTTGTTACATGGCCCTCCCGGGTTGGGAAAGACCACCCTTTCGCATATCATTTCCAATGAGTTGGGGGTCAATATCATCACCTCATCAGGACCCGTACTGGACAAGCCCGGCGATTTGGCCGGATTGCTCACCAATCTCGAAGAGAATGATGTGCTGTTTATTGATGAAATTCATCGACTGAGTCCGGTGGTGGAAGAGTATCTTTACTCGGCCATGGAAGATTTTAAAATCGACATCATGATCGAAACCGGACCCAATGCCCGTTCGGTACAAATCAGCCTGAATCCGTTTACCCTTGTGGGGGCAACCACCCGGTCGGGACTGCTGACGGCACCGTTGCGTTCGCGATTTGGAATTACTTCGCGCTTATCGTATTACGACACAGCTACCCTTGCGGGGATTGTGGAACGCTCGGCCTCCATCCTGCGGGTGGAAATCGATAAAGAAGCAGCCCTTGAAATTGCCGGACGAAGTCGCGGTACACCGCGTATTGCCAACCTTTTGTTGCGGCGGGTACGCGATTTTGCCCAAATCAAAGGCAATGGCCGAATCGATATGGCCATCTCAAAACATGCCCTCAAGGCACTGAATGTGGACCAGTTCGGACTGGATGAGATGGATAACCGTATTTTAAGCACCATCATCGAAAAATTCAAAGGCGGTCCGGTGGGCATCACCACCATTGCCACTGCTGTGGGCGAAGAAGCCGGTACCATCGAAGAGGTGTACGAACCTTTTCTCATCCAGGAAGGCTACATTATGCGTACACCCCGTGGCCGCGAAGCCACCGAGCTGGCTTATACCCATCTGGGAAAAACGAAGAATCCCGACCAGGGGAAACTGTTTTAAACTGGTTTCTCCCTCGCGAGTCATTTAAAACCCTTTGAGGCATGCCCCTTCATCAACTGCATAAAGAAACGTTCAGCGAGCAAATAAAAGCAGCGGCTAAAGCTTTGGGCTTTTTCGACTGTGGTATTTCAAAGGCCGAATATCTCGAAGCCGATGCGGTTCGTATGGAAGCGTGGCTCGAAAAGGGTATGCAGGGCGAAATGAGTTATCTGGAACGAAACCGTCAAAAGCGTTACGATGCCACCAAACTGGTGGAGCAGGCCCAATCGGTTATTACGGTTTTGTACAATTATGCTCCAGAAAAAGTACTCCCCGAAACGTCCTACTATAAAATCTCAAAATACGCTTACGGAAAAGATTATCACTATGTGATAAAAGATAAACTCCATGCGCTTCTTCACCAAATAGAAAAGCTTGCCGGTCCGCGAAAGGCCCGTATTTTTGTGGATTCGGCACCGGTACTCGACCGGGCCTATGCCCGGAAAAGTGGGCTGGGCTTTATTGGAAAAAACACCATGCTCATCAACCGCAAGGGAGGGTCGTTCTTTTTTGTGGGCCATATCATTCTCGATTTGGAACTTTTGTATGATGAAGAAACAACCACCCATTTTTGCGGAAGCTGCACCCGTTGCATACAAGCCTGCCCCACCGGCGCATTAAAGCCCTTTGAAGTGGATGCCCGAAAGTGTATTTCGTACCTGACCATCGAATTTCGTGGAGATGAAATCCCGGAAGGCTTCAAAGGACAGTGGGATAAATGGATTTTCGGTTGTGATATTTGTCAGGATGTGTGTCCGTGGAACCGTGGTGTAAAACCCCATCAGGAGCCGGATTTTGAGATTTCTCCCTCACTGATGGCCATGAAAAAATCAGATTGGGAAGCGATGGATAAGCCCACCTTTAAACGGCTGTTTAAGGGGACGGCCGTGGAACGTACCGGATACAAAGGACTAAAACGAAACATCAAATTTTTAAACGACCATTAATCAAGCCGCTTCGTTGGGGATGATATTCCCTTTTTGCAGCAGGTACCCGTCAGCACCGCGTTCTGATTGGGCTGTCTTAGCTGTCAGAAGTTAAGGGCTGTGACTGGTATTCCCGTCTCAATATTTTAACTATTCGGTTATACATTATTTCTGACATATTCCAATTATAGCCATTAAAGTCTACCGTGTTTGTAAATTGAATGACGACCGCATCTATATCTTTTTGGTATTTGGCAATCGTTTGGTATCCGGGCATCAAACCTGTGTGCCCATATTTATAAATGGAGGAATAGATTTCTTGTTCTTTTTTATCTTTAAAAACAGAACCATCATTTAATGCCCGAATAAATTTACTCAAATCTTCTGCTGTTGCCAACATCGAGCCCCTGCCATCTGTTTTTAAATCGGCATCGTAACCCACATAATAACCACTCATTACATCATTTGTATCTACATCGTTTATAGAACCATAAGTGTGGTTAAGATTCAGAGGCTGTAATATTTTTTCTTGAATAAATTGGAAGTGATGATAACCCAGGACTCTGTCCATAATTCTGCCGAGCAATAAATAATTTGTGTTGGAATATTCGTAGTCTTCACCGGGTTTAAAATCAGCCGGTTTATCGAGAATTAATGCAAGTTTTTCATCATCATTTTCTTTTGGAGTTGCCCAATACATATAGGTATCGGTAAAGTTTGGAATGCCACTTCTATGCATAACCAACATTCGCAAAGTTATTTTATCAGCATATTCTATTCTGCCCTTCAATTCGGGTAAATAGTCTGCAAGTGTTTTGTTTAATGATAATTTTCCATCCCGTACCAATTTGGCAACGGCTACCGCATGATACAATTTGCCTACACTGGCAATTTTAAATAATGCGTTGGGGTCGGCCGGAATTTTGTTTTCTCTGTTTTTGTAACCCGAAGTATAAAATTCCAACTGATTTCCTGTTTTGTTTACACAAACAACAATTCCATCAAATCCGTAATCCGCTGCTTTATCCACTTGCTCCTGAACGGTCTTTGGAAGTGGCATTATCCAGGCCTTAACAATAGGCCACGGGACAAAATACAATGAGATGATAGTTCCTGTGAACAGTAAAATTCTAATGATTCGTTTTGATTTTTTTTTCGTCATTTTATTTTTTGTATAGTGCTATTTTCAAACGCTTCAATTTCGTTTAAAAACTCCAATGCTTTCATTGTTTTTGTTCCGGTAAATAATCTTATGGTTTTTCTCACCCATTTTATATGTATATTTTTATACGATAATTTATTAAAAAGCAAAAGTAAAGGAATAATCAACAGGAAGTTAATTACTAAATATCTAACCATAAAATCCTGATCTAAATGAACATATATATCAAAACCCAGAAAAAAATCAAGTCCGACAATTTATATGCACTATTCTTTTTTATGCGTTCGCTCTTGATTCTCAATTTTTCTCTCCAATAACCATTCAAATACATTTTTATGAATAATTCCTGCTCTATTTTGCGGAAAAGATTCTGTTGAAAGCAAGTATTTAGGATAATTATCTTTCACTTTTTCTAATGGTGCAAATTCACGTTTTTCTGTTTCTGCATTTGAAATTTCCCACGTTACCTGGTAATATTCAATTTCTCCATTACGATTCTTTGCTATAAAATCAATTTCAGCATTACGAAGCGTTCCTGTCCATATTTTGTAGCCCCTCCTTAAAAGTTCAAGATAGACAACATTTTCAAGGATATGACCTCTGTCTGCAGTTCGTTCACGACCTACAAGAACATTCAAAAGCCCTAAGTCAACGATATAATATTTTTCTTGTGTAGCAAGTTGTTTTTTCCCTTTTATGTCAAAACGATTTACACAATAAAAAACAAAACTCCCGACTAAATAATTGATAAATTTCTCAACTGTTGCGTGGTGAACACTTTGATTGTCTGCTTTCAGTGCTTTTGATATACTACTGGGGGATACTTGATTGCCAATATTTGATGCTACAAATTTTATAACATTATTAAACGCACGCTTATCATTGATTTTATGACGCTGAGTGATGTCTTTTTCTATAATTGTAGTATATAATGCTTCAAGATATTCATAAATTTTATCATAACCTTCGTCACGCAATTCAATACCTTTTGGTAATGACGTTTCATTAACGAAATCAAAAAAAAGTGCTTCGTAATTTAAATACTTGTTGCTATAATCTATTCCCCTAAATTTTAAGTACTCTACAAATGAAAAGGGCAAAATGGAAATTTCAATATATCTACCACTTAACAAAGTAGCCAATTCGCTTGAAAATAAATATGCATTAGAACCAGTAATGTAAACATCTACATTCTCGGTTACATAAAGACCATCAACTAATTTCTCAAAATTTGGTATATTCTGAATTTCATCAAGAAAAATATAAACCTTACCGGAAACATTGAGTTCTTTTTTATACAACAAAAAAAGAGCATTTAAATCTGATACTTCTTT
>CBETNY010000115.1:0-5792 GCA_965537275.1 uncultured bacterium
GAACAAATAGATTTTTCATTGATTAGCATCGAACAAATAAAAAAAGAGGTGGCCCTGATGGAGGATGAATTGCTGGCCATTCGTCACCATCTTCACGCTCATCCCGAATTGAGTTTTCATGAAGAAAAAACAGCCGCTTTTCTCAGTGACTTATTAACCAAATGGGGCATTGAACATCAAAAGGACGTGGGCGGTCATGGTATTGTTGGAATCATTCATGGGGCTAACCCGAAGGGGAAAGTCATTGCCTTGCGTGCCGATATGGATGCCTTGCCCATCGTGGAACAAAACCGGGTGCCCTATCAATCGATGAATACCGGCGTGATGCATGCTTGCGGGCATGACGTTCATATGACTTGCCTTTTGGGGGTGGTAAAACTTTTGAATCAATGGAAAACACATTGGGAAGGAAGGGTGAAATTTATTTTTCAGCCTGCCGAAGAGCAATTACCGGGGGGCGCCATTAAAATGATTGAAGCAGGGGTGCTCGATTCGCCAAAGCCCAAGGTGATTTTTGCCCAACATGTTTTTCCCGAGTTGCCGGCAGGAAAAGTGGGCTTTCGCAGTGGCCGCTATATGGCTTCGTCAGACGAAGTAAACCTGATAGTGAAAGGAAAAGGAGGGCACGCGGCCATGCCGGAAAATTATGACAATACCGTCTTAGCCGCTGCACAGATACTCATCGACCTACAGCAACAGATTGAGCAGGCCAAACCTTCTCATATTCCGTCTGTATTGGCCTTTGGTAAAATTGTTGCTGATGGCGCACACAATGTGATTCCTTCGCAGGTTAGCATTCACGGTACTTTTAGAACTTTTGATGAAGAATGGCGTAAAAAAGCCCATCATTTGATTGAAACAACCGCCCAATCAGCAGCAGCCAAATATCATACGCAGTGTGAGTTGGTTATCGACCGGGGCTATCCGGTTTTAATAAATGATCCGGCAGCCACTTCATTGGCAAAGAAGGCAGCTATCGAATTTTTAGGAGCAGAAAATGTGGTGGAGTTAAATCAACGAATGACGGTGGAAGATTTTGCCCGCTATGGTCAGGTTGTGCCGGCTTGTTTCTATCGGTTGGGCACAGGCAATCCGGAACGGGGAATTACTGCCAACTTACATACCCCAAGGTTCGATGTGGATGAGTCGAGTCTGGTTACCGGAACGGGGATGATGCTTTGGATAAGTTTAAAATCGCTTCAATCCAATAAATAATAACGACTAAACAATTGCCATGTTAGTGAATGATAAATCATATCAAACCGTTTGGATGGAGGGGACCTCTGTTTTTATGATTCAGCAAAACCTATTGCCCTTCGAATTTAAAATTCACGAATGCAAAACCTATTGGGATACCTGCATGGCGATTACCGATATGATTGTTCGTGGGGCAGGGGCCATTGGTGCGGCGGCCGGTTTTGCCATGGCTCAGGCCTTTCTTTCATCAACCAGCAAAGAAAAAGCGGTGATGATTCGTGAAGCACGAACAGATATTGAGAATACCAGACCCACGGCACGCAATCTCTTTTATGCGGTTGACCGGGTGTATCAAGCCGGATTGATTTCGCCCGAAGCAGCCGTTGCAGAAGCCGGAAAAGTGGCACAGGAAGACCTTACCTTTTCGAAAGCCATCGGGGTGTATGGTAGTGAACTACTTGGTAAAAAAACCAATATTCTGACCCATTGTAATGCCGGTTGGCTGGCATTTGTGGATTATGGAACGGCTTTGGCTCCCATCTACTTAGCTAAACGGCAAGGCAAAGAGGTGTTTGTTTATGTGGGAGAAACGCGCCCACGCGGACAAGGAGGCCGGTTGACTGCCTGGGAGTTAAAAAACGACGGGGTTCCGCATGTGATTGTTCCGGATAATGCAGTGGCTTCGTTGATGGCGCAACAAAAAATTGATTTGGTGATTACCGGTGCCGACCGGATTGCTGCCAACGGTGATACTGCAAACAAAATAGGCACGCTCGACCGGGCAATTCTGGCCAAGGAATTTGGTATTCCATTTTATGTGGCAGCGCCTACTTCTACCTTTGATATGGAATGTCGTACCGGTAAAGAGATTCCCATTGAATCACGGTCGGAGGATGAGGTGCTCTTTCAAACCGGTCAGGATGATAACGGAAATTTGGTCAAAATCAGGGTGTGCTCTCCGGGTTCGCAAGCCCTTAATCCTGCTTTCGACGTGACGCCTGCAAAATATATCACCGGCATTATCACCGAAAAAGGAATTATCAAAGCGCATCCCCAATCGGTTAAAAAAGTAATGGCTAATCGATAACACAGGTGCTTTGTTATAGCAAATCGTTAGCCAGGTTGGCTAATGCGGAGCGTTCACCCTTTTCAAGGCGAATGTGTGCAGATAAATCACTTTGTTTTAACCGGTCGATTAACACTGAAAGGCCATTTGACTGGGCGTCAAGATAGGGTGTGTCGATTTGGTAAATATCGCCTGTGAAAATAATTTTTGTGTTTTCACCTGCACGGGTAATAATGGTTTTTACTTCGTGTGGGGTTAGGTTTTGTGCTTCATCTACAATAAAAATCACATTTGAGATGCTTCGTCCGCGGATGTAAGCCAAAGGTGTAATCATTAATTTTTCACTCTCGATGGCTTCGTTGATACGCCGGTACTCCCCATCTTGTTCTCCGTATTGGTTTTGAATAAATTTCAGGTTGTCCCATAAAGGCTCCATATAAGGGTTGATTTTAGCATGAATATCACCCGGTAAAAACCCGAGGTCTTTGTTGCTTAACGGGACAATAGGGCGAGCCAGATAGATTTGCTTGAAATTTCGTCGCTGTTCCCAGGCGCCGGCCAGAGCCAGGAGGGTTTTCCCCGTGCCGGCCACTCCCTGGAGCGTGACCAATTTTACCTCCGGATTTAAGAGCGCGTGCAGGGCAAATACCTGTTCCGCATTTCGGGGCATAATGCGTGATACCGAACGTTTTTCAACCCTTTCGATGCGGTTTGTTATGGGGTTGAAACAGGCCAGCGCCGAAGCTTTTTCACTTTTTAGAATAAAATATTGATTGGGGAATGGTTTTTCCAGATTCAGCTCATCCAACGAACAATAACCTTCCTGATAAAGTTTTTCGACGACTTCATTTTTGACTTGCGACACTTCCGATTTCCCAACATAGAGGTGGTCAATATTTTTGATTTTCCCTGTTTCAAAGTCCTCAGCCTGAAGATTTAATGCTTTAGCCTTTAAACGTAAGTTGATGTCTTTGCTGACTAAAATAACTTTCCGGTCGGGATAATCTTCTTTGAGTTTTAAGGCCGTATTTAAAATGCGATGATCGGGTTTGTCTTCACCAAAAATAAGCCGGGCATCTTTCTTGCATTTTTCATTCATCACCACCTTAAACGAACCTTTTTCAGGTCCGTCGAGCCTGCGCCAACGGGTGATGGCTGATTTGCCTGACACTTGGTCAAGAAAGCGGATAAATTCGCGGGCTTCAAAATTTTTGGTGTTATTCCCCTTTTTGAAATTATCGAGCTCTTCGAGTACTGTGATGGGAATGGCTACATCATTGTCATCAAAACTATTGATGGCGTTGTGGTTATATAAGATAACAGAGGTATCGAGTACGAAAATTTTTCTTGATGAAATGCTTTTGGTCATGCGTTTGGCCTTTAATGTATGAATCGGTTTTCAGCATATAAAGTTACGGGGGATGTGGTCAGGATGGGGACAAAAAAAACGGACTTTCCAACACCTTATTGTGAATAATTATGGTAACCGGCTTAGCCTGTTTTTTCAGTACCTTTGTAAACTTCGCACATAAATTTATGGAAAAACAAAAAAAACTATTCTTGCTTGATGCCATGGCGCTCATCTACAGGGCCTATTTTGCCATGAGCCGTAATCCGCAAATCAATTCCAAAGGATTGAATACTTCGGCTGTATTAGGGTTTGCCAATACCCTGCTGGATATTTTAAAAAATGAAAAACCGACCCATCTGGGGATTGCTTTTGATACCCAGGCTCCCACGCAACGAACCGAAGATTTTGCTGCCTATAAGGCCAATCGTGAAAAAATGCCCGAAGACCTCGCTGCTTCGTTGCCTTATATCATGAGGCTTATTGAAGGATTTAATATCCCGGCCATTTTTTTAGATGGCTACGAGGCGGATGATGTTATCGGAACACTGGCTAAAAAAGCAGAACAAGAAGGATTTGTGACCTATATGATGACTCCGGATAAAGATTTCGGGCAATTGGTTTCGCCCAATATTTTTATGTACAAGCCGGCACGTGGTGGAAATAAAGCCGAAGTGTGGGGCGTCGAAGAGGTCTGTAACCGATACAAGATTAAAACTCCCGAACAGTTCATCGACATCCTCGGATTGTGGGGCGATGCGGTGGATAATATTCCGGGAGTTCCCGGCATCGGAGAAAAAACCGCTGCCAAACTCATTGCTCAGTTTGGGTCAATCGAAAATCTCCTAAAGAATACCCATCAGCTGAAAGGAAAAGTAAAGGAAAATCTTGAAAAATATGCTGAACAGGCTTTGCTTTCAAAACAGCTTGCCACCATTCAGCTGGATGTCCCCATTCCTTTTGAGGTAGACAAACTTAAATTGAGCAGCCCCGATAGCGAAAAACTCAGAGAACTGTTTGAAGAGTTGGAATTTAGAACGTTTGCTAAACGACTGTCGAACTATCTTTCGTCAGATTCATCGGCTGAAACCGCTTCCGAAACGCCCAATTTGTTTTCGTCCGTCGATTCGGAGGTCCCGACTATTCAGACGATTGAAACGGTTCCGCACCACTACCAATTAATTAATAGTATGGAGGAAGCCAGGCAGCTGGCTGAAACACTGAGCAACCAACCGGCCTTCTGCTTTGATACGGAAACCACCGGTATCGATGCCAATCAAGCCGAATTGGTGGGAATTTCATTCTCCTTTAAAGCACATCAAGCCTTTTACGTGCCCATTCCTGAAGCGTATCATGATGCGATGAAATGGGTGGAAATCTTTAAGCCGGTTCTCGAATCGGATTCCATTGAGAAAATCGGACAAAATATTAAGTATGACATTTCTATTTTGCGTTGGTACGATGTAAAGGTGAAAGGGGTGTTTTTTGATACCATGATTGCTCATTATTTACTACAACCCGACCAAAGGCATAACATGGATACTTTGGCATTGAACTATCTGCATTATCAGCCGGTTCCCATCGAAAAGTTGATTGGAAAAAAAGGGAAAAACCAATTGAATATGCGCATGGTTGATGTGGAAACCATCAAAGAGTATGCAGCTGAGGATGCTGACATCACCTGGCAACTGGCCAAAACCTTTGCGCCGATGTTGAAAGAAACCGGTACTGATGAGCTGTTTTATAAAACGGAAATGCCGTTGGTTCCGGTTTTGGCATCCATGGAGGCGGAAGGGGTGAACCTCGATATTCCGGCATTGGAAAGTTTTAACGAACAACTTACCGATGAGATTGAGCAAATGGAAGTGGAAATTTTCCGGCAAGCCGGCACCGAATTTAACATCTCATCGCCCAAACAGCTGGGTGAAGTACTTTTTGAAAGACTTCAATTGTCGTCGAAACCAAAAAAAACAAAGACAGGTCAGTATTCAACAGGTGAAGATGTTTTGGTGAAATTGGCATACAAGCATCCCATTGTTGAAAAAATTCTGGAATACCGTTCATTAACCAAATTAAAATCAACTTACGTGGATGTTTTGCCTCAATTGGTTAATCCGCGTGATGGGCGCATCCATACCTCTTATAACCAAGCGGTTGCAGCTACCGGTCGGCTTAGCTCAA
>CBETNY010000116.1:0-5785 GCA_965537275.1 uncultured bacterium
TGATGAAAACCGGGTGATGCAAACCTTGATGCATACTGAACTGAAAAATCTGCCATTGTATGGTTACGGTGCCAAGGGTTTTATGCTTTCGATGATGGAAACGGCGCTTGAAGTTTCAAATGCCGCGGCCGGCGCGGCCGTATTCGATGGTGTTATTGCTTTGGGTAAAGATTTGTTAAATAAACCGGTAATCTTGCTCGATGGCGCCCGCCGGGTTTTACAACATTTTAAAGGGCGTTATCCCATGATATTAGCCACCAAAGGCGATCTGCTCGACCAGGAACGAAAGCTTCGGAAATCGGGACTGGACAGTTGTTTTCATCATATTGAAATTATGAGCGATAAAAAAGAAGAAAATTACCGGCGGCTGCTCAAACATCTCGGGATAAAACCGGAAGAATTTATGATGATTGGAAATTCTCTGAAATCGGATGTGCTGCCTTTGCTGAAACTGGGTGCCTGGGGGGTTCATGTTCCGTATCATACTACCTGGGTGCATGAGGAAACCAATGAAGACCCGTATCAGTGGGAACGATTCAGAAAATTAGAAAAACTATCGGACCTTATCAATCTGCTAAATGATGAAACAAATCATTGACCTGAAAAACTGGAAACGGAGAGAACATTTTGAACTATTTCGCCAATATGAGGAACCTTTTTGGGGGATTGTTGCCGAAGTGGACTGTACACAAGCCTTTGCCAAAGCAAAACAACTTGGTGTTTCCTTTTTTGTTTATTACCTCTATCAATCCTTACGCGCAGTCAATGAGGTGGAAAATTTTCGGTTAAGAATAGAGGATAAGCAGGTGGTACTTTACGACCGCATTCATGCTTCTGCCACTTTGGGAAGGGAAGATGAAACTTTTGCCTTTTCATTTATTGAATTTTCCAATGACCTGGAAACTTTCAACAAGTCCATGCTTAAAGAAATGGATGTGGTAAAAAATTCTACAGGCATCCGTCTTGAAGGCAACAACCTGAGGGCTGATGTGATTCATTTTTCGGCTATTCCCTGGATACATTTTACCGGACTGAGCCATGCCCGGAATTTTAAGGTCAATGATAGTGTTCCCAAAATATCCTTCGGCAAACTGTCTGACAAAGAGGGAAAGCGGATGATGCCGGTTTCGCTACATGCACACCATGCCCTGCTGGATGGTTTTCATGCCGGTAAATATTTTGACTTGTTTCAACAATATTTGGACAGTTAAGTGAGTTTAGTTTAGAAAAAAATCAATATGCCCGAAAATAATTTCTTTGAAAGCAATTTTACCATTGACTTTTATGATTTGTCGCAGTACGAAGAGGCGACGCCCATGACCATGTTGCGCTTATTACAGGAAACGGCCGGAGATCACCATTTTCCCATTGGTGAAAACATCATCGACCTGTACCGGAACAATTTGGGATGGGTGCTTTTATCCGGAATCATGCAATTCGACCGTTACCCCCGTTACAAAGAAAAAATCACAATCAGAACCTGGATGTCTCAATATAAATCGATTCGGGGATTACGCGAAAATCTGGTGCTCGACGAGCAGGGCACGGTAATTGGAAGGTCGAAAGGCTTGTGGCTTTTTTTTGATATCGAAAAGCGCCGGCCCATTCCCATTCCTGAAAAGTTCAGGCATGGATGGGGCGTAAATCCTGAATCTTCCATCGAATTTAATCCGACAAAAAAACTGCCTAACCTCAACGATGGCGAGTTTATGGACATTATCAAAGTGAAAAAATTTGATATTGATGCCAACAAACACGTCAATAACCTCCGTTATTTCCAATGGCTAATCGAAGTGGTACCCAATAAGGTGATGAAAGAGAATATTTTGCATGAAATTGAAGGACGGTTTCTTCATGAAGCAAACTATGGAGATCAGTTGCTGATTTACACCAAGATAATAAAAATGAACCGGGAGTTCTCTCATACGGTTTTCGATTTAACCAAGAACAAAGTTTGTGTAACGGCCCACACCATCTGGAAACCACGTGAAGAATAAAGCATAGTCCCGAATCAACGGCAGTTTTGCTTTCACAAAGTTTACTTCAACCCATGTAACTGTTCTTCAAGCACCTTGATTCTTGCTTCGGCGTCGGCTTGCTTTTGCTTTTCTTTCTCCACCACGGCTGCCGGTGCATTGTTCACAAACCGCTCGTTGGAGAGCTTTTTCTGTACCGATTTCAAAAACCCGCGGGTATAATTCAGCTCCTCTTCAATTTTCTTTATTTCGGCCTCCACATCCAGACTTTCGCTCACCGGTATGTAAAATTCCTGGGCGCCTACCGTAAAGACCATCATCCCTTCGGGTTTGCCGGATACGGTTTCCACAGTGGTGAGGTTGCCCATTTTCAATACCACCGGGTAGTAACGACAGGCAGCACCTTCTCCTTCACGAACTTTCAGCTCCAATGCCTCTTTAAAAGGAATATTTTTCTCTTTGCGCAGGTTGCGGACGGCCATGATGATTTGTGTGGCGCGGTCAAAGGCCTTCAGGTTTTGGGCATCGAAAGGCTGCGACACCGGCATGGAAGCCACAATAATGTCGTCTCCCTCTTTGCGGTCACGCAACAGGTGCCATATTTCTTCCGTGATAAACGGCATAAACGGGTGTAACATTTTCATCAACGCTTCAAATAACGCAATGGTTTTTTCCAACGTGTAAGCATCGATGGGTTGCTGATAAGCCGGCTTCACCATTTCGAGATACCAACTGCAGAAATCATCCCAAATCAGTTTGTAGGTGGCCATCAGTGCTTCCGAAATGCGGTAATCCGTAAAATTCTTTTCGATGCCGGCCAGTGTTTCGTTCAGTTTATCTTCAAACCAGGAAATGGCCAGTTTGTTGTGTTCCGGTGTTTCCAGCGTGGCATCCGCATTCCATCCTTTCACCAGCCGCAGTGCATTCCAAATTTTGTTGCTGAAATTTCGTCCCTGTTCGCACAAGGCTTCATCAAAAGGCAAATCGTTACCGGCCGGGGCAGTCAGCAGCATTCCCACGCGTACCCCGTCGGCACCGTGTTTATTGATAAGTCCCAGCGGGTCAGGCGAATTGCCCAGCGTTTTTGACATTTTCCGGCCGATTTTGTCGCGCACAATTCCGGTAAAATAGACGTTCTTAAAAGGAATCTCTTTCCGGTACTCCAATCCTGCCATAATCATCCGTGCTACCCAGAAAAAGATAATGTCAGGGCCGGTTACCAAATCGTTGGTAGGGTAGTAATAATTTATCTCTTCGTTATCCGGGAAACGAATGCCGTCGAATACCGAGATGGGCCACAACCACGACGAAAACCAGGTATCCATCACATCCTCATCCTGCTTTAAATCAGACAGTTTTAAATCGGGCATGTTGAACTGCGTCCGGGCCTTTTCCAAGGCCTCTTCGGCTGTTTTGGCCACCACAAAGTCGCCGTTGGGAAGGTAGTAAACAGGGATGCGTTGTCCCCACCAAAGCTGCCGCGAAATGTTCCAGTCGCGTACATTTTCCATCCAGTGACGGTAGGTATTTTTGAATTTGGCCGGATGGAATTTGATTTGATCATTTTCAACCACTTCCAACGCCGGTTTGGCCAATTCTTTCATTTTCAGGAACCACTGCATGGAGAGTTTGGGCTCAATCACCGCATCGGTGCGTTCCGAAAAACCCACGCTGTTTACGTAGTCCTCTATTTTCACCAAGTTGCCCGCTTTCTCCAAATCCTTTACAATCTCTTCGCGAACAGCAAACCGGTCTTTGCCGATGTACAATTGTGCGGCCTCGTTCAGCGTTCCGTCGTCATTAAAAATGTCGATACTTTCCAAATGGTGTTTCATGCCGATTTCATAGTCATGAATGTCGTGGGCCGGGGTAATTTTCAGGGCACCTGTCCCGAACTCGCGGTCCACATACTCGTCGGCAATCACCGGTACCGGACGGTTTATCAGCGGCACAATCACCTTTTTACCCACAAAACCGGTAAAGCGTTCATCTTCAGGATGCACGCACACTGCCGTATCGCCCAAAATTGTTTCGGGACGGGTGGTGGCAATGGTGAGGAATTGTCCGGGATTTCCTTCCACGGCATAACGCAGATAATAAAGTTTTGATTTTACCTCCTTATGAATCACCTCCTCATCCGACACGGCTGTTTTGGCCTGTGGATCCCAGTTCACCATCCGTACGCCGCGGTAAATCAATCCTTTGTTGTACAAATCGATAAAAGTATCAATCACCGACTCATAAAGCGCCTCATCCATCGTAAAGCGCGTCCGGTCCCAGTCGCACGAAGCCCCCAGCTTTTTCAGTTGTTCCAGGATAATGCCGCCGTGTTTTTCTTTCCATTCCCAGGCATGGGCCATAAATTCATCCCGCGAAAGGGTGTTTTTATCAATTCCATCCTGCTTCAGCTTGTTCACCACCTTGGCCTCCGTGGCAATGGAAGCGTGGTCGGTTCCCGGCACCCAGCAGGCATTTTTTCCCTGCATGCGCGCACGCCGCACCAGCACATCCTGCAACGTGTTGTTCAGCATATGTCCCATGTGCAGTACCCCCGTCACATTGGGCGGCGGAATCACCACCGTGTAAGGCTCCCGCCCGTCGGGTTCCGAATGAAAATATTTTTTTTCTAACCAATGGCTATACCACTTGTTCTCAGTGCTTGCCGGATTGTATTTGCTGGGAATTTCCATCTGTTTATCATTCATTTTTTAAGGAGGGCAAAAGTACGAAAATTTATCTTAAAGCAGGTGTTCCTTTGGGCAGCTTCACCGGCTATCCGCTACAAGTCCTCGTCCCCAAACCCTTTTGGCTAAGGCGGCAGGGGTAGCTTCCTGTGGTCGCTCCCCTGCCGCCAGCCTCAATAGGGTTTGGGGACTGCGGGCTTTTCGCTTCTATCCGGGCTGCAATCAACCGCGAAACCATACGAAAATGGTCATTCGCAACCTGCGTCATCATTTCGTTCCGGCAGCGTTTGACGACAAAGTCAGCTTTTCCATCCAGCCCCTGAATTTTTCAACGTCCGTATCTTCTATCGACAACAAATCCTCCATGTTTTGAAGTCGGGTTTCGATATAATCAAGTGCCTCGGCTTGCGACCGGGCAATGGCTTTGTTAATGTTCACGGTTAAAATGGAAATCAACCGGCGGAGGTTTTTTTCACTCTCACGGGGAAGTTGACGAACAAAATTGTTCAAAAAGGTCTTTCTCATCCATCGCATCGGAACCAAAAACCATAACATATCGATATGACTTTCAAACGCCCACGATGTGCTGATGTCCGGTTTCTCCAACGGTTCAATGGTCACACTAAAATCTTCGGGAGGTAAACTAACCTGCAATACCTGCTCAATACGTTGATTGAGCCGTTCTCGAAAATGGGCGGTGTAATGGTTAAAATGCTGTTGCGCCTTGCTCAGCAACTCTTCGGTAAAGGGACGGCTTTGGTATTCCATCTCCTGCAGTTGGGTCTTCATGCTTTGTTTGAGCCATTGTTCGTATTGCCGGGCAACGGTATACAAATTCCCCTTCCATCCGGCATATTCTTTTTTCAGATTGTCTGTAAGATGTTGAAGTAAAACGGGATAATTTTTATCCAGAAAAACCTTTTCCAAATGGCTGCGGGTTTGCGACTGGTAATGGTTCGAGATATAGGCCAGCTCTTTTTTTACAAACGACAATTGCAATTGTTCATCCAGAATTTTGTCTTTTAATGTCCTGCGTTCATCGGCTTTTTTTCCGGCCATTTGCATGCGAATTTCCAGATAGCTGCGGCTCAGGGCCGCCAGGTGTTTTAACTTATGCTGATAAAT
>CBETNY010000117.1:0-5741 GCA_965537275.1 uncultured bacterium
TATCACTAACTTAAATTAATCACTATGAGAAAAATTACAATGATGCTCGCGTTCTTGCTTTTTGCAGGGCTTAATTTTGCTCTGGCACAAACAAGAACAATCAGTGGTATCGTAACCAGTTCGGAAGATGGCTCCGCATTACCCGGCGTTACGGTACAGGTAAAAGGTACCACTGTTGGAACCACTACGGACCTGGATGGTAAGTATGTTCTAAAAATTCAACCAAACCACAAAACGCTCGTGTTTTCTTTCGTTGGAATGAAAACAAAGGAAGTAGCCATCGATGGGAAAACTAAAATTAACGTGGTCCTTTCGCCGGATGTGAAAGGATTAAACGAAGTGGTGGTAATGGGTTATACCACCAAAGGTAAAAATGAAATTACGGGTTCCACCGTGCAGGTGCAAGGTGTCGACATTAATGAAGTTCCTGTTGCATCGGTTGATCAGGCCCTGCAAGGAAAAGTCCCCGGATTATCCATCTCAACCTCTTCGGGAACACCGGGGTCTGTGCAGGATATCCGAATCCGTGGTGTCGGCTCTATTACTGCCGGTAATGACCCTCTTATCGTAATTGACGGGGTGCCTGTTATTAATAGTAACTTCTCAGGGTCTTCGGCCCGGAGTTCTTTGAGTGCACTGGCTGCATTAAATAGTGATGATATCGCCAGTATCACTGTATTGAAAGATGCTTCAGCAACTTCGGCTTATGGTGCTCGAGGTTCCAATGGTGTAATTGTTATTACCACCAAAAAAGGAAAAACCAATGCAAAAACTACTTTTAACCTGAGCTCTTCCATCGGATACCAAAATAATGCTGTGGAAGGCGAGGTGCCATTAACAGGTGATCAACGTAAAACCTTGTTGCTCGAAGCGGTTTACAATTCTTATGGCGAAGCTTACGGTTTTACCCGCGACGAAGCCTTAGATTTCTTGACAGCAAATCTTTACGATGGAGGCTTGTCTGCATGGAATGGTAAAGATGGAAATTGGGGCAACGAAGTGGCCAACAAAAATGCGCCGCTGAGGAGTGTCAACTTTTCGGCTACCGGTGGCGATAAACTCTCCTCTTTTTATGTGTCCTTAGGATATGATAAAACCGAAGCTACCGTTATTGGTAGTGATTTTAAAAGGGTATCGGCCACGTTAAATTTTAATCGAAAAATGGCCAAGAATATCAATTTTTCAACCAATAACATTGTTTCTAATACTTTCCAAAATTCATTCCTGGAACAAAGTGCTTATTTTGCCAATCCTTTCCTGACCAAGTATTTTATGAGTCCTTGGGAACAGCCTTATAATGATGATGGTACCCTGAATACCAATTTGAATACATCGCTGTTTAATACGTTGTATTTGGCAAAGAATAACATTTCAACCAACGACCTCACTCGTGCCTTGAGTAATTCTTATGTTACGTGGGAAATTATTAAAGGATTGAAATTCAAATCTTTAATTAGTTTGGATTATACTATTGCTAATTACAAATCCTATGGGAACCGTCATCATGGTGACGATGCTGATGTTAATGGTAGTTCGGAAGCTTCCACCGGAAGAAACCTGAATGTGGTGGTTCAAAATTCGTTGGACTATACCTACCGTTACAAAGACCATTCATTGGCTTTTAAAGCCCTTTTGGAATACCAAAAAAATAAATATAATTATTTGTATGGCTATGGTGAAAATATCCCGGCTGACGGATTGACGAATATTGCCAATACCAGTGCCAACAAGGATGCCTCCTCTTCGTTTACCGATTGGAGCAACTTATCTTACTTAGGTATGATTAATTACAACTATCTGGGAAAATATATTGCTGATTTTACTTTCCGTCGTGAAGGTTCATCACGGTTTGCTCCGGATAACCGTTTTGGTAATTTTTGGGCTGTAGGGGCTGCCTGGAACATCAACCGTGAATCGTTCCTGTCGGATATTGCCTTTATTAATATTTTAAAATTACGGACTTCTTATGGTTTAAGTGGTAACTCGGCCATTGGAATCAATGCTTATCAAGCCTTGCTTTCATATGACGCAGATTATGCCGATCAAGGAGCTATTTATCCCAGCCAGTTTGGGAATAGCAACCTTACCTGGGAGAAAAATAAAAACCTTGACCTGGGTTTGGACTTTGTTGTTTGGAGTAACCGTGTCAATGGTTCTCTGGCGTATTATCACAAAGAAACCTACGATTTGTTACAAAATGTTCCATTGTCAATGACTACCGGTCACAGCAGTCAGGCACAAAATGTTGGTTCGGTTGTGAACAAAGGGATTGAAGCCCTTTTAAGCGTGGATGTCATTCGTTCATCAAAATTGAACTGGACACTTTCTGTAAACTATGCCACAGTTAACAATGAGGTGACTAAATTGGCTAAGGACGCCAATGGTGAAGATATCAATATTGAAACCGGTACCAGAAAAGTAGAAGTGGGCCATCCCATTTATGCTTGGAATATGAGAAAATATGCCGGTGTCGATCCTCAAACCGGACAACCCCAATGGTACCTTGATGGAAAATCGGGTGATGTAACCACCGATTATTATTCTGCTGAGAAGGCCTATCAAGGAGGAAGCGCGTTGCCAACCTATACCGGTGGGTTTTCATCCCACATCGACTTTGAAGGTTTTTACCTGGATGCAAGTCTCTACTTTGCCGGAGGAAATAAAGTGTATCAAGATTGGTCGTTTTATACCAACCATAGTGGGGTTTATACCTTGTTGTATTTTAACGGGGTAAGCGAATTAATGGATCGCTGGCAAAAACCGGGTGATGTTACGGATGTGCCACGGGTTTTATATTCGGGAACTGCCGATAACGCTTCAAGGACTTCCACCCGTTTCTTATATGATGGCGATTATGTACGGTTAAAAGACCTTACTTTTGGATATAATTTCCCTAAGAATTTAATTTCCAAAGTGGGCTTTGGTGGCGCTACCCTTTATGTGAAGGGAACCAACCTGTTTACCTGGGTGAAAGATTCTCGATTGAAATATGACCCCGAGGTGCGTGCGGATGGTTTTACACGGCTCACCACGCCTCCGGTTAAATCAGTTGTTGTAGGAATTAATTTAAAATTTTAAGACATGAAAAAAATAATCAATATTATATTAGTTGTTGTGCTGGCGGGGGGCATGTTCTCTTGTAACAAGTCAAACCTCGATCCCACCCTGGCGCAGGAAAAAGCTGTTGAAACCAGCATTACCTCTTTGGAAGACATCCAGGGGCTGTTGTTGGGGGCTTACAACAGAATGACAGGTGTCAACTACTACGGAAGAGATTATATTATTTTCGGAGAAATCCGTTCTGATAACTGCTTTTCCAATGGAAATTCCGGTCGTTTTATTACGCCGGCTGCCATGAAAATGGGTAATGATGATGGGTATGCCCGCAATACATGGGCTCAGATTTATCGGGTGATTGCCAATGCCAATATTATTATTGCGCAGGATCCGGCTTCCCTAACCGGGGATGCTACTGCCATCAATAATGTGATCGGTCAGGCTTATGCCATCCGTGCCTTGGCTCATTTCGACCTGTTGAAACTTTACGGCGAACAGCATGTGACCGGGGGAAACGATATGGGAATTCCCTATGTGATGCAATACAAAGGGGATGACCTGTTGCCTGCACGTAATACTGTGTCGGAAGTTAAAAGCTTTATCGAAGCTGATTTGGATAAAGCCCTGACACTCATGTCAGCTGATTTGAATGCTGCCGATAAAGAGACCATCAGCACTTATGCTGTAAATGCTTTACAAGCCAGAGTGGCCATCTATTTTGGCGATTGGGCAAAAGCCAAAACAGCCTGTGAAGCTGTGATTAACTCCGGGGTTTATTCCATTGCCACTGCCGATAACTATTCAAAAACTTTCTCGGCTAAAGGCACTGATAACATCATTTTTGAATTGGCTGAACGTCCCACGGATAATGCCAATATTAACGGATTATCCTATATCTACCGTGGCGATTCTTATGGTGATATTCAGGTTTTAACCGATTTATTGAATATTTTTGATGCCGGTGATGTCCGTGCTTCAGCCGATATGATAGCCTTTGATGACAATGGTAAATTGAGAAATATGGGTAAATATCCAACCAATGCTAATTTCGATTACGATATTCCCATTCTCCGTTACGAAGAGGTTATTCTTAATTATGCGGAGGCCCTGTTTGAACTGGGTGATGCAACCAATGCGTTGACCTATCTTAATATGATTACCAGTAACCGCCTTGCAAATGATTATACGGAAGCCACCAAAGCCAATATCATGCAGGAACGCAGAAGAGAACTTTGCTTCGAAGGATTCCGTTTCGATGACCTGGCACGTACACATAGCGATATTCCTCTGGTTTCTGCCTTGGAACAAACCCATGGCGGACCGGCTTATGGAAGTTATAATTTCGCTTTTCCTATTCCCATTGCTGAGATTAACGCCAACTCAAATATGGTACAAAACAAGGGGTATTAAACAATAAAATACCTCAAAACACCAAAAGGCCACGAAGATTTTTCGTGGCCTTTGGCATTGAATGAAGGGCCTATCCAACCTGTTTTACGCTTGTTTTTGGCATAGACTGAAAAGATTTAACATTTTCATTGATCAAACAAGGTGGAGTAAGGCCTACAATTACAGTAATTTAACATTTAATTTATATTCGTTATAAAAAATTAACATTTTTTTTTCTTTTTTGTGAGAATATCCTACTTTTACACTTTGAATTTCTAACAAAATTTTATCGTTATGAGAAAAATTACAATGATGCTTGCGTTTTTGTTGTTTGCAGGGCTCAATTTTGCCTTTGCTCAAACAAAAACGATTAGCGGTACGGTAACCAGTGCGGATGATGGCCAGGCCCTTCCCGGTGTTACTGTTCAGGTAAAAGGTACCACTAATGGTACAATTACAGATGCAGATGGAAAGTATTCACTCAATGTGAGCAACAATGCTACCACATTGGTCTTTTCATTTGTCGGAATGAAAACTCAGGAAATTGCAATTGCTGGTAAAACCACCATCAATGTCGTGATGTCTACTGAGTCGATTTCTATGAACGAAGTAGTGGTTACTGCTTTGGGTGTCTCGCGCCAAAAAAAATCACTGGGTTACTCCGTACAGGACGTAAAAGGTGATGACTTGGCTCAGGTACCAAAAGACAACGTGATTAATGCTTTGTCGGGCCGGGTTTCCGGTGTGCAGGTAACTGCTTCCAGTGGGGCCGTTGGTGCTTCAACCCGTATTACCATCCGTGGTAACTCTTCGTTTAGAAGTGACAACCAGCCTTTGTTTGTTGTTGATGGTGTGCCTGTAAGTAATGCAACTAGCGGTGCCAGCCAGTGGGGTGGTACTGACTTTGGTAACGCTATTGCCGACTTAGATCCTGAAAACATTGAATCAATGACTGTGTTGAAAGGTGCTAGTGCTGCTGCCCTTTATGGTAGCCGTGCTTTGAATGGTGTAATCTTGATTACCACCAAAAAAGGGAGCGCTAAAAAACATGGAATTGGTGTATCCTATACCTATAATGTTGGTTTTAGCAATGTTTATATTCTTCCTGATTACCAAAATAAATATGGTCAGGGTTATTACGGAAGTGAATTTTGGTATAATCACTTCAACAATAAGTATAGCTTAGGTCTTACTTATCAGGAATATGCTCAGGGTGATATCATCGGTGCAGGTTTTGCATACTATGATGGAAACTGGGGTGGCGTTATGGATGGTATGGACGAAAGCTGGGGTCC
>CBETNY010000118.1:0-5739 GCA_965537275.1 uncultured bacterium
ATGCCCTGCGCGTAATGGGCATCAACCCTGCCAACTACCTGATTCTTCCAAAGATCACTGCTGCCATGATTTATAATCCGGTCTTAATTATTTTCTCCATTTTTTTGGGCGTCTTCGGCGGATGGATTGCCGGATCGTTTACCGGACTGGTTCCTTCGGCCGACTATTTAATCGGAATCAGAGAGTGGTTCGAACCTTTCACCCTCACCTATGCCATGATTAAAACCGTCGTATTTGCCTTTATCATCACTTCTGTATCGGCTTACAAAGGATATACCGTTAAAGGAGGATCTGTCGAAGTGGGTCAGGCCAGTACCGAAGCAGTAGTAGCCAGCAGTATTCTCATCATCTCGTTCGATTTGATTCTCACCCAAATGTTGCTCGCATGATCGAAGTAAAAAATATCAGTAAATATTTCGACGAAACACGCGTCCTCAACGACATCAGCACAACCTTCGAACAGGGCAAGACCAACCTGATTATCGGTCAAAGCGGTTCGGGAAAAACCGTTTTAATGAAATGTTGTATCGGTTTGTACGATGTGGATGCCGGTGAAATTGATTTTGACCAAAGGCGATTTTCGAATCTTTCGGATCGTAAGAAAAAAAATATCCGCAAAGAGATGGGGGTTCTGTTTCAGGGAGGGGCCCTTTTCGACTCATTCACCGTGGAAGAAAATGTGATGTTTCCTTTAAATATGTTTACCAACATGACGATGGCCGAAAAAAAAGAGCGTGTCAATTTCGTGCTCGAAAATGTAAACCTCGAAGGAACCAATCAGAAATTTCCGGCCGAATTAAGTGGTGGAATGATTAAACGGGTAGCCATTGCACGGGCCATCTCGCTTATGCCAAAATATCTTTTCGCTGACGAACCCAATTCAGGCCTCGATCCAAAAACAGCCGAACGCATTGACATCCTTTTATCAGAACTGACAAAAAAATTCAACATGACCACCGTTATCAATACCCACGATATGAATTCGGTATTGCAAATTGGTGAAAAAATTTCCTTTATCCATCAAGGTCAATTGTGGTGGGAAGGTTCCAACAAAGAAATCATGAAAACCGACAACCCCCAACTGAACGAATTTGTTTTTGCCACAGCGTTAACCCGTCGGCTAAAGGTTTAGGGAGTACCAGCGCTTCATCCCATATAAAAATAATTGTATTTTTGCCAAAAAACCACTACTATGATATATATTACCCGAAGAGAACGATTCAATGCTGCCCATCGCCTGTTTCGACCTGAGTATTCTGACGAACAAAACCTGGCGGTTTTTGGAAAATGCTCAAACCCCAACTGGCATGGCCATAATTACGAACTTTTTGTCACCGTAAAAGGAGAACCAAACCCCGAAACCGGATTTGTGACAAACCTGAAAACCCTCAGTAAATTAATTCGTGAAAAAATCATTCAAAAAATAGACCATAAAAATATCAACCTGGAAGTAGATTTTATGCAAAACCGGATGGCCTCTACCGAAAACCTCAGTTTAGCCATCTGGGAAGAGCTTGAAACCCCGATTGCTGATATGGGCGCACAACTTCATTGTGTTAAAGTTTGTGAATCTGAAAATAATTTTGTGGAATACTTCGGTAAATAAATGTATTCTGGCACCTTTTTTGAACACCTAACAAAATAATAATTTAAATCATGGATAAACCAAAAGCAATGCTCGATTATGAGCGTATCGACACTTACGCCCCCGAAAAGTTGGCGGAACTGGAAAAACACTACAAAGAAATTTTAAAAATTATTGGCGAAGACCCTGCCCGTGAGGGACTTGAAAAAACACCCTTGCGGGTGGCCAAATCCATTCAATTTCTCACCCAGGGTTACGATCATGACCCGAAAGAGATTTTACTTTCAGCCAAATTCAAGGAAGATTACCGACAAATGGTCATTGTGAAAGATATCGACATCTTCTCGATGTGCGAACACCACATGATTCCTTTTATCGGCAAAGCACATGTGGCTTACATCCCCAATGGATACATTACCGGATTAAGTAAAATTGCCCGGGTGGTAGAAGCTTATGCCCGCCGCTTGCAGGTGCAGGAAAGACTGACTACCCAAATTAAAACGGCCATTCAGGAAAGTTTAAACCCTTTGGGGGTGGCCGTGGTAATTGAGGCACGACATTTGTGCATGGCCATGCGAGGCGTTCAAAAGCAAAACTCGGTGACAACCACATCCGATTTCACCGGAGCCTTTGAACGTAAAGAAACACGAGAAGAATTTATTCATTTAATTTCATCAAAACTCTCTTGAAAAATTTAAATGAATTTGTCGTTAACTTAAAAAATTTGAACCATGAACAGGTATCAAAATGACTTATTCGTTGGAAACAAAACCACTGCGATACCGGTAGCAAAAACCTTTATCGCAGGTGTTTTCGGATGGATGTTTCTGGCATTGGGCATTACAGCCATCACCTCCTGGCTTTTTGCCTCAAGCCCGGAACTTATGGCAAGCCTTTACAATGCCCAGGGCGGGATGACCCTTTTGGGTTGGATTGTCATGCTGGCTCCCATTGGTTTTGTAATTTGGCTTTCCGCAGGATTTAACCGCATGTCGGCATCCAGCATGGTGTTGGTATTTGTAGCCTATTCGATACTGATGGGGATGAGCCTTAGCTTTATCTTTTTGGCCTATACCGGAACCTCCATTGCAACAACCTTTATGATTACTGCCGTCATGTTTGGCGTGATGGCTTTCTTGGGTTACACCACAAAAACCGATCTGACACGATTTGGCAGCATCATGATGATGGGCCTGATCGGGATTATTATTGCCAGTGTGGTAAACATGTTTCTGCATAGCAGCGGAATGGATTATATCATCAGCTTCTTAGGCGTACTTATCTTTACCGGCCTGTCGGCTTATGATGTGCAAAAGCTAAAACGAATCGGTGCCGGAATGGTCGAAGGGGCTGAAAACACGCGTAAAATGACCATCATGGGTGCTTTAACCCTCTATCTTGACTTTATCAATTTATTTCTATTTTTGCTGCGTTTTTTCGGAAACCGACGTTAGCGCTTTTATTTTAAAATAAATTTATGATAGCATATGTATTTCCCGGTCAGGGAGCACAGTTCGTAGGAATGGGAAAAGATTTGTTCGACAAATCTTCAAAAGCACGCGATCTGTTTCATAAAGCCAACAACATCCTGAAGTTTAAAATAACCGATTTGATGTTTGACGGAACGGAAGACGACTTAAAACAAACCAATGTAACCCAACCGGCAATCTTTCTCCATTCTGTCATTTTGGCAAAAAGCCTGGGCGAGGCGTTCCGTCCGGATATGGTGGCAGGTCATTCGTTGGGAGAATTTTCGGCCCTGGTAGCCAACGAAACCCTTTCGTTTGAAGAGGGTTTACGACTGGTTGTAAAGCGTGCTGATGCCATGCAAAAAGCCTGCGAAGCAGAAGCCTCCACCATGGCCGCTATTTTAGGATTGGAAGATGAGGTAGTCGAATCGATATGCGAAAGCATCCCTGACATTGTTGTTCCGGCAAACTATAACAGCCCGGGACAACTCGTGATTTCGGGTACCTTAAACGGGGTTGAACAAGCCATACAAAAGGCCAAAGAAGCCGGCGCCAAACGGGCGCTTCTGCTGAAAGTGGGCGGCGCATTCCACTCACCTTTGATGGAACCTGCCCGCGTTGAATTGGCCCAGGCCATTCAGGCCGCTAAATTTAACCGGGGAATATGCCCTATCTATCAAAATGTAACAGGACAGTCGGTTACCGATCCTGAAATTATTAAAAACAACCTGATTTCACAACTCACTTCACCCGTACGCTGGACTCAAATCATGCAAAACATGCTGGCCGACGGCGTAAACGAGGTGATTGAAGTGGGCCCCGGAAAAGTCTTACAGGGATTATTTAAAAAAACAGACCGTAAATTACCGGTTCGCAGTGCAGAACTTTAAGGTGAATTCACCAATGAATAAACAAAACTGCCCGTTGATATTTTCTTCGGGCAGTTTTGTTTTTATTCTGTCGCAGCTAATGATTATTTTAATTTGACAGGATAAATCCCGAAGGGATTAAACAACAATAGCCACAGGTGGTACCTGTGGAATGATTTCGTATATAAATCAACTCCGGAGGAGTTGAACGATAGCCAATATTTTTCAATGAAATTTATGCCATGTTCCATTCATAGTTCAATCCCTTCGGGATTATTGACATAGTGAATAACCATTCTCAGTACATCAAAATAAAAAATGAGCCTCCGTTGCCTTTTTTTTCAACTGCCATAAAGGATTCTTTCCCTTTTAAATAGTCAAATTCATATCTTTGCCGAAATTTATATAAAAGCTCAGAACATTGAAGAATTTTGTTGAAGAATTACGCTGGCGCGGGATGATCCACGATGTGATGCCGGGCACCGAAGAACATTTAAACAAAGAAATGACTTCGGGATATGTGGGCATCGATCCCACCGCCGATTCGTTACACATCGGACATCTGGTGGGTGTAATGATGCTCAAGCATTTACAATTGGCGGGCCACCGGCCCATCGCCCTGGTGGGAGGAGCCACCGGCATGATTGGTGATCCCTCGGGAAAATCGCTCGAACGAAACCTGTTGGATGAAGCCACACTGCGTAAAAATGAAGCGGGAATTAAAAAACAATTGGCCAAATTTCTTGATTTTACAAGCGATTCAGAAAACAGGGCTTTGTTGGTAAATAATTATGACTGGATGAAAAATTTCAGCTTTCTGGAATTTATCCGCGATATTGGCAAACACATTACCGTCAATTATATGATGTCGAAAGATTCGGTAAAAAAACGCATTGGTGCCGACAGCAAAAGTGGCATGTCGTTTACCGAATTTTCGTATCAACTGGTGCAGGGCTACGATTTTCTACACCTTTATCAACACGAACATTGTCATTTGCAAATGGGTGGCGCCGATCAGTGGGGAAACATCACCACCGGAACAGAATTGATTCGCCGGAAACTGGGCTACGAAAATGAAGCCTTTGCCCTCACCTGCCCCCTCATTACCAAAGCCGACGGAGGTAAATTCGGGAAAACAGAAAGCGGCAACGTATGGCTCGATCCGGAAAAAACAAGCCCCTATGAGTTTTACCAGTTTTGGCTGAATGTGTCGGACCAGGATGCCGAGAAATATATTAAAATTTTCACCCTGATGAGTCGTGAAGAAATTGAATCACTCATCGCTGAACATCAGCAGGCTCCCCACCTTCGACTTCTTCAGAAAGCCTTGGCCAAAGACATTACCGTCCGCGTCCATTCTGAAGCTGATTATCTTGCTGCTGTGGAAGCATCGCAAATTCTTTTTGGTAAAGGAACCACCGAAACCTTACGTAAACTGGATGAACGCATGCTGTTGAGTGTCTTTAATGGCGTACCGCAACCCGAAGTAAATCGAGCCGAGTTTGAATCAGGTATAGGACTGCTCGACTTTCTTGCGGCAAAAACCGGAATATTTAAATCGAACGGTGAGGCCCGAAGAATGCTTAAAGACCATGCCGTAGCCATCAATAAATCTAAGGTCAACGAAGATTACACGCTGAGCAATAACGATTTACTTAACAACAAATACATCTTAATCCAAAAAGGAAAGAAAAACTATTTTTTGGTGCACATTGTTTAAAGTTGAAAAATTCAATCAAAGGCCTCAATAAAAATTGGGGCCTTTTTTTGAATCAAGTGATTGGGTTACTAAACATCATTTGTTCAAAACATTTTC
>CBETNY010000119.1:0-5702 GCA_965537275.1 uncultured bacterium
TTAAACCGTAAGGATGATGAATAATGATTTTGATTTAGCAGCCATCAACGCCACCAACAAAGGAACCATGATGGAGACATTGGGGATTGAATATTTGGAAGCCGGTTTGGGTTATGTCAAAGCCCGGATGCCGGTGGATCATCGTACCCATCAGCCCATGGGGCTTTTGCATGGCGGTGCCACGATTGCCCTGGCCGAGAGCCTGGCCAGTATCGGGTCGGCTTTGATGGTAGACCTCGATCATTTTCATGTGGTCGGTCAGCATGTGACGGCCAACCATATCCGAAGTGTTCGTCATGGATGGGTAATTGGAGAGGCTCAAACCATCCATAAAGGAAAAACCACCCACCTTTGGAACATTGATGTAAAGGATGAAGCCGGTCATTTGATTTCCACTTGCCGGATTACCATTTTTATCGCCAAAAAACGCGTTCAATAAATTCTTTATGCTGCTTGACCTGTTGATTTCCGGAAATTTTCCCTTCGTAGCCTATCGAATGCCCAACGGCTGCGAACCGGTAATTGCCGTTCAACAGAATGGCTTACCGGAAATAGTGGAACTGGATGCGCTGGATGGGAAAGCCGGTTTTGTAGTCGCTACTTTTGATGCTTATAAAAAGGGGAAAGTGAATCTGTTGACCCCTACACACATTTTGAAATCAAAAGAAGACAAAGAGCGTTTTAAAATCGAATTATGTGACTTGCCGATGGCGCCAACCCAAAGGATTGAAGAACAGCCACTGGTCATCGAAAAACAGGCTTATTTGTTGCAGGTAACTGATTTGGTGCGCCGGATGAAGGCCGGTGAAGCCAGCAAAGTGGTGCTTTCGCGGGTGATGAGTAAGGCTTTGCCTGCAGGCTTTAGCTACGACAAATTTTTTGAACGGCTGCATCATGCCTATCCATCGGCCATGGCTTACCTGTTCTATCTGCCCGGCCTGGGGATTTGGAGTGGTGCCAGTCCTGAAACACTACTCAAAAATAAGGGAGAATATTTCGAAACCATGGCGCTGGCGGGGACACAGCGGATTGGAAAAGAGGGTGAAGCCGTGGTATGGCAACAAAAGGAGAGGGAAGAACAGGCTTTTGTATCCCAATTTATTGATGATCAGTTGCGTCAATTGGATTTGACGGATTATCGCCGCTTGCCTGAAGAGACCCTTATTGCAGGAAAATTGGCCCACATTTGCACCCGGTTTCAAATTCCGGCCCAAAGTGTAACGGGCAAGTTGGGCAAACTGGTCAAGACGTTACATCCTACCCCGGCAGTGTGTGGGTTGCCCAGAGACAAGGCATGGTCGTTAATTATGGAAACCGAAACCCATCAACGGAGTTGTTATACGGGATTTTTAGGTCCCTGGAATTTGGAAGGCGAGCAACATTTGTTTGTGAATTTACGTTGTGGCCAATTTCATGGGCACACGTTAAACCTGTATGTGGGGGGTGGCCTGACGGCACAATCGTTAGCTGAAGCCGAATGGCAGGAAACGGAAGATAAGTCGCAAACCCTCTTGTCGCTTGTCGAAAATTTACGGAACTTTGCTCCATGACTTCTGATAAAAAAACGGTGAGCCTTTTGGCCGATTTATTTGTGAAGAAAGGGCTCCGGCATATTGTAATTTCCCCGGGATCGCGCAATGCTCCCATTATACTGGCTTTTGCCAACCATCCTAAAATCAATGCGATAAGTGTAGTGGATGAGCGTAGTGCCGCTTTTTTTGCGCTGGGCATGGCGCAACAAACGGGTAAAACCGTCGCCATTGCCTGCACTTCAGGCTCGGCTGCCCTGAATTATGCACCGGCCATAGCAGAGGCCTTTTATCAGAAAATTCCGCTTTTGGTGTTAACGGCCGACCGGCCTCCTGAACTCATCGATGTGGGCGACGGCCAAACCATCCGGCAGGATAAGGTGTATGCCAATTATATTAAGAAAAGTTATCAGCTTCCGCTGGAACTCGATGATGAGGAAGCCATTGACAGGGTTAACCGGCAAATGAATGAAGCCATCCACCTGACCCTATTTCCTGAAAAAGGCCCGGTGCATCTTAATATTCCGTTTGATGAACCGCTGTATCAAACTACTTCAAAAGGGGTAGAATCCAAACTTATTCAAGGGCAATGGGAAATTCAGCCGGATTATAAAAAATTGACGAAACTTTTTCTGGCAGACTGGCAAAAGAACCGCCATGTGATGATTCTTGTGGGGCAGGAAGAAAAAGACCATGCACTGAATGATGTTTTGAACCGTTTGTCCACTCAAAAAAATACGGTGGTTCTTACCGAAACCACCTCCAATGTAAACCATTCATCTTTTATCGATTGTATTGACAATGTGTTGGCTACTTTTGACGATGAGGAAAGTAAGGAGTTTAAGCCGGAATTGTTGATTACACTGGGAAATGCGGTGGTGTCAAAAAAAATTAAGAAGTTTTTGCGGCAATACAAGCCCGGGGCACATTGGCATCTGTCTGAGTCGGGTGAAAAACGGGATACCTATTTCTCGCTGACGCAGGCTCCTGCCGTTAATCCGGTGGTTTTTCTCGAAAAGTTGATTTCAATATTGCCTGGTAAGGAAGCCTCTTTTTCCGGAAGGTGGCTCGAGCGGAAGCACCGGGTTGAACTTTTACGTAAGGAATTCTTATCGACGGTAGTTTGGTCCGACTTAAAAGTGTTTGAAATCCTTTTGAATAAGCTCCCCGACAACAGTAACCTACATTTGGGTAACAGCACGCCGGTGCGTTATTCACAACTTTTTGGAAGCTTGCCCCAAATCAATTATTTCTCCAATCGAGGGGTAAGTGGTATTGATGGCCAGCTTTCTACGGCCGCAGGAAGTGCATTTGTGGATAGCCATTTGAACATCCTTATCACGGGTGATTTGGGATTTTTTTACGATTCGAATGCGCTCATGAATCAAAACCTGAAGCCCAATCTTAAAATCATTGTGATGAACAACGGGGGTGGTGGTATTTTCAGGTTTATTCCGGGTCCCGACAGTAGTAACCAGCTGGAGCGGTTTTTCGAGGCTAAACACACCTGGAAAGCAGAATATTTGGCAAAAGCATTTGACATACCTTATTTTAGTGCCGGTAATGAAGAGGAGCTGAATACGGTTTTGCCCTTGTTTTTTGCTGAGGAATCGCGTCCTGCGCTTCTGGAAATTTTTACCCCCTCAGAAGAAAATGCCAAAATTCTTCGCGGTTATTTTTCTTTTTTGAAAATTTCGAGCCATTGATCGGCCATCACCAGCGGTTTTAATAGCGACCGTATGGGGGTGCGAATAATTTCTTTTGTTTTAGGTAGCAACGAAATCATGATGGGGAGCGCGCCAAAAGCCATGCCTAAACTTTTGTAGAATTGACCAAAACCAATCCGGATTAAAAAGTGACGGACATGTTCGTTCATCAATTCAACGCTGATGGCTGAGAAAGCTACCACAATAAACAGGGCCCTGATGAGCATTTCAACACCAATGATAAATCCTTCTCTGCTGAACCATTGATGATCGGGCTGACCAAAATTCCAAAACAAAGCCGACAGCAAAACAATCACAATCAGTTGCGACCAAAATACCGGTTTGCGCAAGCGTCGTAATGCTTTGCGGTAAATAAAACCAATGGCAAAAATGTAAGAAACTATGAACAGGTATCCTGCCATTTCAAAGTGGAAATTAATCAGGAATAACCCGGCGGGGATAGATAAAATATGAAAGAGAAGCAAGGGAATTGATGTTTTCTGATTTTCATCAATGCTGAAAAATTCTGAAGAAGTGGAAGCATCATGGGTAATGTCGGCTTTGGAACTACTCCTCAATGCCATCGCCTTTTTACCGATAAGCGCCCCCAGCCATCCTGAAAGCATGCCAAAACCAACGTAAAAGACTAAAAGAAAAAGAAGTATCTGAAACTCCGAAGCCGGTTGAAATCCCAATTGCTTCAGTCCGAAATTAATGATGTTGACATAAATCTTTACCAGATTAAAGCCATAAAAAATGATAATGCTAATAATTTTGTGGAATAGAGCACTGGAGATGCTGAGAATGCCGGCCAACATAAAAGAAACCGTATTTTTCCCCACAAGGTTCAAAACCAGTTCAATAAGAATGGCTTCCAATAAAATGCCTGTCATGGGCCCCAAAATAATGGCGCTTGGGGACACCGACTTCATAATAGCCGTGATGAGTCCCGCTCGCAAAATAAGCCCTTTGTAAGGCCATAATTGATAAAAGCCAATCAGTAAAATGGTTCCGGCAAAAGCCAGAATGGAACCGGCAAAGGGTAAACGTGTGTTGTGCAGAAAGCTTCCAATGATAATTTCGATGGATGCCCATAATCCGCCTACCACGGCAGCCCTGAGCCACAGGTCGTCCGGCTGTGTCTTATTCGTCATCTTTAATGGCATTGGCTTGTTCCATCTCTTCGGGGGTATTGATATTAAGAAATAGATAATCAGTAAAAAACGATAAATTACTGTCCATGTTAACTGATTTAAAACGAATTTGCTTGAAAAAATCCATCATCTTAAAATGTTTGTTGCGGATAGCAATTTCCATGTCACCAATCACATTAGTATTGTAATAGGCGCTAAGCGGTTCGATGAGAAAAGTTTCGTGCGAAGGCGTAACCACCTGCTCGTTTTCCAATTCATTTAAAAGGAGCTGAAAGACTTTGGTATTTACAAAAGGGGTGTCGCACGACAGTACCAAATTGTGCCGGGTTTTGGATTTTTTAAGACAAGTATAGATACCTCCCAAAGGCCCAATATCTTTTATTTCATCGGCAACTACAGGCAGTCCGAATTCCGCATATTTTTCGGGGAAATGGTTTGCCGATATCATCATTTGCCCACACAAAGGGCTTAAAGTACGGATGGCATAACTTACCAATGGTTTTCCCTTAAATTCACAGAGTCCTTTGTCTTTTCCAAGACGGCTGCTTCGACCGCCTGCCAGGATAATTCCGGTGATCTCTTCCTTGTTTATATTCATGGAGGAGCAAAAATATGATTTTTTTAGGATTGCCGCTATCTGCTAAGCCAAACCGGTTGGCTTTGTTTGTTACGCCGATAAGCCATAAAAAATCCCCGGTGGCTTTAAAAGGCTACCGGGGAGATGAATAGTTAATGAATTCACTGAGTGGGTGTGAAACTTATTTTCTTTTTCTCAAATTCAGTTCCTTGGCGAATTCCTTTTCAAAAAATTCAAATTCACCTGTTTTTCCCTCTTTTTTGAGCGCTTCATCGTAAGCACGGAGGTCTTTACGCATGACTTTGGCGCTAATGGTTTTGGGAAACTCAGTCATGAATTCAATGGAGCGCGGACGTTTGTAAGGGGCAATGTGGTCGCGGATATAGCGGAAAATTTCCAGGGCCATTTTCCGGTTGGCATTATATTCGTCGTTGAGTACGATAAAGGCTTTGGGAACAATTCGTCCCTTATCATCCACGGTAGGAA
This sequence comes from uncultured bacterium, assembly GCA_965537275.1. Taxonomy (GTDB): domain Bacteria; phylum Bacteroidota; class Bacteroidia; order Bacteroidales; family F082; genus Sulfidibacterium. Next base: position 5,453 of record CBETNY010000119.1, read on the forward strand.
TAACGCCCACCTCCAGAACGGCCGGGTTCTCAATAATTTCGCTTTCAACCTCAAAGGGGCTGATGCGGTAGTCGAGGCTTTTGAACACATCGTCCACACGTCCCACAAAATGAATGTAGCCATCTTTATCCTGATAGGCTGTATCGCCGGTGAGGTACCAACCACCTTTAAAGATGTCTTTGTTTCGGTCGGCGTCTTCATAAGCTGTCAACAAGCCCAGGGGTTTTGTGGGATAAATGGCCGAACATAT
>CBETNY010000120.1:0-5687 GCA_965537275.1 uncultured bacterium
TTAAAATCTTACTCAACAACTACAACATTAAGTACAAAGAGTTGTTGGGGGTTTACAACAGGAAAAAATTCATGGCTTCGGTGGGTGATGAGTTACCCAACGGAATCGTTCAGATGGCCAAAGTTTATATTGCCAAAAAGCGGAAGCTGAAAGTGGGTGATAAAATGGCCGGCCGACATGGTAACAAAGGGATTGTAGCACGTATTGTCCGTGAAGAAGACATGCCATTTATGGCTGATGGAACACCGGTAGATATCGTTTTGAACCCCTTGGGTGTACCTTCGAGGATGAACCTGGGCCAGATTTACGAAACCGTCTTGGGATGGGCCGGTAAAGAGTTGGGGATGAAATTTGCCACTCCTATTTTTGATGGGGCTACCGACGAGCAAATTAACGAACTGATGGAAAAAGCCGGTTTGCCCAAAAACGGAAGTGTTTACCTTTATGACGGAGGTACCGGCGAACGTTTCGACCAGCCTGCCACTGTGGGTTATATCTACATGATTAAACTTCACCACTTGATTGACGATAAAATGCATGCCCGTTCAATCGGACCTTATTCGTTGATTACCCAACAACCGCTGGGTGGTAAAGCACAATTTGGTGGACAGCGTTTTGGTGAGATGGAAGTGTGGGCGCGGGAAGCTTTTGGTGCTGCAAATATTTTGCAGGAAATCCTTACCGTGAAATCGGATGATGTGAACGGACGTGCCAAGGCCTACGAATCCATTGTTAAAGGCGAAAATATGCCCACGCCGGGGATGCCCGAATCCTTTAATGTATTGGTGCATGAATTGCGCGGATTGGGTCTCGAGATTACCTTTAATAAATAATTAATTTGTATCTAATAAAATAATATTCTCAATATGGCTTTCAGACAAGATAGTAAAGTACCCGAAAGTTTTAATAAAATTACCATTAGCCTGGCATCGCCCGAATCGATACTGGAACGTTCTCATGGTGAAGTATTAAAACCTGAAACCATTAACTACCGTACATACAAACCCGAACGTGATGGCCTTTTTTGCGAACGGATTTTCGGTCCGGTGAAAGATTACGAGTGCCATTGCGGTAAATACAAACGCATCCGTTACAAAGGAATTGTTTGTGACCGTTGTGGTGTTGAAGTAACCGAAAAAAAGGTGCGACGCGAACGGATGGGACACATCGAATTGGTGGTTCCCGTGGTACACATTTGGTTCTTCCGGTCATTGCCAAATAAAATTGGTGCATTGCTCGGATTGCAAACCAAAAAATTGGAAATGATCATCTATTACGAACGTTACATCGTCATTAATCCTGGTATTAAAGAGGCTGACGGTGTGAAAAAAATGGATTTCCTTACCGAAGAAGAGTACCTTGACATTCTTGATACCCTTCCTCCCGAAAATCAATACCTCGACGATTCAGATCCTGATAAATTTGTCGCCAAAATGGGTGCCGAAGCCGTTCACGACCTTCTTTCGCGTATCGATCTTGATAAAGAATCTTTCGAATTAAGGCATAAAGCCAATACCGAAACATCACAACAAAGAAAAGCAGAGGCATTAAAACGTCTTCACGTTTTTGAAGCTTTCCGCGATGCTCGTAAACGACTTGAAAATCGTCCCGAATGGATGATTGTTAAAATTGTACCGGTCATTCCTCCCGAACTAAGGCCTTTGGTTCCGCTCGATGGTGGCCGTTTTGCCACTTCCGACCTGAACGATTTGTACCGCAGGGTAATTATTCGGAACAACCGTTTGAAACGATTGATCGAGATCAAGGCTCCTGACGTGATCATGCGTAACGAAAAACGGATGTTGCAAGAGGCTGTTGATTCACTTTTTGACAACTCACGTAAATCAAGCGCAGTGAAAACCGAATCGAACCGTCCCCTGAAATCTTTGAGCGATAGCTTAAAAGGAAAACAAGGACGTTTTCGTCAGAACCTGCTGGGTAAACGTGTCGACTATTCGGGTCGTTCGGTAATTATTGTCGGCCCCGAATTGAAAATGAATGAATGTGGCTTACCCAAAGGGATGGCTGCCGAGCTTTTCAAACCTTTTATCATTCGTAGGTTGTTGGAACGCGGAATCGTGAAAACCGTTAAATCGGCTAAAAAAATTGTAGAACGGAAAGATCCCGTTATTTGGGATATTCTCGAAAATATCTTAAAAGGCCATCCTGTATTGCTCAACCGTGCGCCTACTTTGCACCGTTTGGGAATTCAGGCTTTCCAACCCAAACTGGTGGAGGGTAAAGCCATTCAGCTTCACCCCCTGGCTTGTACGGCTTTTAATGCCGACTTTGATGGTGACCAGATGGCGGTTCATCTTCCCTTGGGAAATGCTGCTATACTTGAGGCTCAGATTTTAATGCTGGCTTCACATAATATCCTTAACCCGGCGAACGGTGCGCCAATTACCGTTCCTTCACAGGACATGGTGTTGGGGTTATATTACATCACCAAAGCCCGGAAGAGTACCCAGGAGCATCCCGTTAAAGGAGAAGGCATGCTTTTCTATTCACCTGAAGAAGTTCGGATTGCGTATAATGAAAAACGTGTTGACCTTCACGCCATTATTAAGGTGAAAGTGGATGTGAAAGAAGGCGGTAAGCTGGTGAATAAATTAATTGAAACTACGGTAGGACGTGTCATTTTTAACGAACAGGTTCCCGAAGGGTATGGATTTATTAATCAGTTGCTTACCAAAAAGGCATTGCGTGATATTATCAGTGATGTGTTGAAAGAAACCGGTAATGCGGTGACCGCTGATTTCCTCGACAAAATCAAAAATCTTGGATATCACATGGCCTTCGTAGGAGGGTTGTCCTTTAACTTGAATAATGTTATTATTCCTAAAATTAAAGAGAGCCTGATTGCCAAAGCCAACGAAGAAGTTGAGGAAGTAATGAATAACTACAACATGGGATTCATTACCAACAATGAGCGTTACAACCAGATTATTGATATTTGGACACATACCAACTCGCACCTTACCAATACATTGATGAAAGAGTTGGCTGCCGATGATGATGGGTTCAACCCGGTATACATGATGCTTGACTCGGGAGCGCGTGGTTCCAAGGAACAGATTCGTCAGCTTTCGGGTATGCGTGGTTTGATGGCAAAACCCCAGAAATCGGGTGCGGTTGGAAATGAGATTATTGAAAACCCGATTCTCTCTAACTTTAAAGAGGGATTGTCGGTACTTGAGTACTTTATTTCTACTCACGGTGCACGTAAAGGTCTTGCCGATACGGCGCTTAAAACGGCTGATGCCGGATACCTTACCCGTCGTTTGGTTGATGTGGCCCAGGATGTGATTATATCTGAAAAAGATTGTGGAACACTTCGCGGATTGACCATTACTGCACTGAAGAAAAACGAAGAGGTTGTTGAAACACTCTACGATAGGATTTTGGGACGTGTTGCTTTGCATGATATTTATCACCCCTTAACCAACGAATTAATCGTTAAAGGGGGCGAGGAAATCAATGAAGAGATTGCCCAGGTGATTGAAGATTCTCCCATCGAAGAAGTTGAAATCAGGTCGGTACTTACCTGTGAATCGAAACACGGTGTTTGTGCCAACTGTTATGGCCGTAACCTGGCTTCGGGTCGTTTGGTTCAGAAAGGAGAAGCCGTGGGTGTCATTGCAGCCCAATCCATTGGTGAGCCTGGTACTCAGTTGACCTTGCGTACTTTCCACCAAGGTGGTACTGCTTCTAACGTGGCTGCCAATTCGAGAATTACCGCTAAACATGATGGTTTGCTCGAAATTGATGAATTACGCTCGGTGTCTTACGAAGATAATGAAGGTAAGAAATATGAAATCGTAACCGGTCGTTCTGCCGAAATGCGAATTGTTGACGAAAATACCGGAGTGATCCTTTCTTCAGGAAACCTCCCCTACGGCTCAAAACTCTACTTTAATTCGGGTAGTAAGCTTAAAAAAGGTGATGTGGTGGCCGAATGGGATCCATTTAATGCCGTGATTATCTCGGAGGTGGCCGGTAGTGTTGCTTTTGAAAATATTGTTGAAGGACAAAGCTTCCGGGTCGAATCGGATGAACAAACCGGATACTTTGAAAAGGTAATTATTGAGTCGAAAGTGAAAGCCAAAAACCCGTTTATTAAAATTCTGGGTGACGATGGCAGCTTGTTGAAAACTTACGATTTACCTGTGGGAGCTCACATTGTTGTTGAAGAGGGTGCCAACCTGAAAGCGGGTGATTTATTGGTTAAAATTCCGCGTGCCTTTGGTAAAGCCGGTGACATTACCGGTGGTTTGCCGCGTGTTACCGAGTTGTTTGAGGCCAGAAACCCTTCCGAACAGGCTGTTGTTTCTGAAATCGACGGGGTTGTCTCGTTTGGAAAGAAACTTAAAAGGGGTAACCGCGAGGTGATTATCACCTCTAAAACCGGTGAAGAAAAACGGTATCTGGTTCCTACTTCCAAACAGATTTTGGCACAGGAAAACGACTTTGTTAAATCAGGTACCAAACTGTCGGATGGTGTCATTACCCCTGCTGATATCCTGGCTATCAAAGGTCCAATGAAGGTGCAGGAATATATCGTCAACGAGGTGCAGGAAGTGTATCGTTTGCAGGGTGTGAAGATTAATGATAAACACTTTGAAGTAATCGTGCGCCAGATGATGCGTAAAGTGCAAGTGGAAGATCCGGGTGATACCCGCTTCCTCGAAGGTGAACTGGTGAATAAAATTGCTTTCCATGAAGTGAATGATGAAATTTACGGAATGAAAGTGGTGGTTGATCCCGGCGAATCGGAAAACCTTGTACAAGGTCAGATTGTGACTGCGCGGAAATTACGTGATGAAAATTCGACACTCAAACGGCGTGATAAAAAATTGGCTGAAGCACGCGATGCACAGCCGGCAACCGCACGTCAGGTGTTGCAGGGAATTACGCGTGCATCTTTACAAACCGATAGCTTTATTTCGGCGGCTTCCTTCCAGGAAACGACAAAGGTGTTGACCCTGGCAGCCATTAATGCTAAACAGGACTCACTAATGGGGCTTAAAGAGAATGTTATCGTGGGACATAAAATTCCTGCCGGTACCGGTCTCCGTGAGTATGAAGACATTATTGTCGGCTCAAAAGAGGAGTATGATGCTTTGCAAGCCCGTGAGGATGATTTGGATGCTCCGGATGCCGTAACTGAATAAATTTAAAAAGCCAATCTGTATTTTTGCAGGTTGGCTTTTTTACTAAAATGCAAACCCATGGACAACAAAGACAATAAACCCCAAAATCAAATTAACATTGAACTGAGTGAGGAAATGGCCGAAGGCGTATATTCCAATCTGGCCATCATTACCCATTCGCATGCCGAATTTGTCATTGATTTTGTTAAGTTGATGCCTGGTGCCCCCAAGGCCAAGGTGAAATCGCGTATTATCTTAACCCCCGAACATGCAAAACGACTTTACAAAGCGTTGCAAGATAATATCCGTAAGTTCGAATCGATTAATGGTCCTATTAAAGACGCTCCCGAAGGTGGATTGCCGCCTTTTACCCTTGGCGGTCCTACGGCACAGGCCTAAAACCTTATGCCGGCGTGATGATAGAAGCGAAGCTTTCTCTGTTCAAAAATCCCATTCTTTAGCGCGAGTCTGAAGCAAGGTCTAAAGCGAAGGGACTCGTGCTTTTTTCAGGTCAACGAATTTCAGGCATTGACA
>CBETNY010000121.1:0-5679 GCA_965537275.1 uncultured bacterium
CATCCGGCGTTTGATTGTCGTTCATCATGAGAAACTGGGTAACGGTGTAGGTTCCTGGAACCAATTTAATGGCTTGTGTGTACGCCACTCCATCAATGTAATATACAGCAGGAGTGTAGGTAGTTCCGTTAATAACAATGCTAGCATAGCTAATTTGTAAATTATCTTTAAAAGCAGCACTTGACTTCGTTCCCGATTTGGAAACCTGTGGACTCGAAAACGTTACATCCTGAGGAGCAGACGTATCGCTGGCAGGGGTCGGTGCCTTGTTACAACTGGAAGCAATGAGTGCGGCCAGGACTACAAAGGCGAATTTTTTAAATAATCTAGTCTTTTTCATAACATAAAATTTAAATGAGGTTATTATTTTTCTTTTACCTTAACAAAGTGTTCAACCTTCCTGCCATAAAATATAAATACCTATTTATAAGCAAGTTAAATTGTTTTATTTGACGAATTGGGGTTTTGAGAATTCCAGCATTAGGAAAATAATCCATTTCATGGAATTTGAATCTGATTTTTGTTGCTCTTTTTTTCATGGCTGATGTTTTTTAATGAGTGATGTTATAGATCGATTAAAGTAAATACAAGTTGAACACCAGGCGTTTGCTCCTGCTGTCTGGTCTGTTGCGGAATAAAGATTACAGCCGCTTGTTGTCCGTAAGAAGGGATAAAATCGCCATGCGTTTGTGCATCACTTACCATTTGTAACACAATAGAATTAGCACCGGAAACCCGGCTATGCCCCAGACCATCCCAATCGTTGAGAATCATCCATCCGGCTCCTTGCAGGATATCCCAATCATAAAATGCATACCGGTTAAGATGATTAAAAAGCCAATTCAGCCGGTTCCAGCGTACGGCTTCAGGCGCATAGGCCGGCAATCGTTGGGGAGTTAACGAACTGATGACCTCCATGGGGTAAGCATGGCCCAAATTAATACTCACTGTATCAGTACCACACCACGCCGGATAATTGCCATTGGTGAGCGAATAGGGAGATGTAACACCGGAAATCCCGGCATCAAAATAGCCTCCTTGCGACCCCGGAGCAAAATGATTATCGAGCGTTAAGGTACAATTTTGGGGTAAATTGGCCACAGGGCCAAAAGCATAGTTAGCTGACTGGTTTTGCGGATCTCCCACAACAAAACGGACCACTCCTTGCGGGTCGTGCAAAAGCTGCTCATCATCAGTAAAATTCCAGGCATGGACAAAACGATATTTGAATTCTCCGCCCGTTTTTACATAAACATAAAGATCGAACCGAAATCGATTAGCCGCCTGGATATCGTCGGGGTATTCAATACGCAAGGCACTATCAGGCGCTTGTCCCTCATTGTTATACGATACCACAAACTGGTCGTCACGAAACACGTCGATTTTAAAAATTGCAGGCATATCCTGTTGCAATCCACCGGTTTGTGAAGCATAAAGCGATCCGGCATAGTCCAAATAATCGGGAACAATCAAGCGCCCTGCAAATTTCTGTTCACGGGTAATATTTTGAGGCAGGACAGTGAAATCAAAACCAAATTTTTGATAATCAGCCGGATTAAATTGTAACACCTCCACACTCACCTGGGTTTTGGTCAGTGTTTGTACATTAAATTGAAATCCGGCGGGATGGGCCACAAATCCGGCATAGACCGACCCCATCTTTGGAGTGGCGAACACAATTTGATCGTCGCTCGAATCAGCAGGCGTTTGGTGGTTACTCATCAATAAAAACTTTGTCAGGGTGTAATTTCCCGGATCCAGTTTTATACTGGTGGTGTAAATGTTCCCATTTAAGTTATAAACAGGTAAATGGTATGTTTTGTTTCCGATTTCTACCGTGGCATAATCAATATTTTCCAAGGCAGCTTTGGTCGGGCTGACCTTCGTATCTTTCTGAACCGTTTGACCGCTAAAGGTTACCTCAACCGCCTTATCCATATCACCGGGCGAATTTTTCCGGCACGACACAAGACTTCCCATCAAGACGATGAGTAGAATAAATGACGATATGTGACGGAATGATTTCATGGTATTTTATTGGCTGTTTTGATAGATGAGGGCAGAATTTCTGAATCCGGGCTGATCCTGGAACCAGTTGGGATAAAGCTGTCCGTTACTTTGCGCCCAATCGGCAAAATGAAGATAAGCGCCGGTAATGTCTTGTTTCTCGATGGGATAATCGAACACATCGGGAATGTTAATGGCCCATGGCAGGTTCGAGGCAGTTTTATAATATCTCCCACTTGCGGGATCACTGCTGTCCAATCCACTCCCTATCAGGGTTATATCAGCAAGGTCGCTGGGGGTATATCCCGGAAGGTGCACCTCCACGCCCCTTTGCTGATTGACAATAATGAAAGGATTGAAATGGCCAATATCCAACTGGTTAAAAGTAACCGGCCCTCCGGGAGCAGGAACCCCATTATCCATAAAACTCATTTCAATCACCAGTGTTTCGGGTGTAACAAAAGGCGCATTGGGATCCGTATTCACGCCGGTTCCAATTCCCGGGTGTTGCATGAGATCGAAAGCATCATCAAAAACAATGACGGTGGCCTTCGACTGATTGGCTTCGAGACCATTGGTTTGAAGATGAATAATGCTGTTCGATTTTAACCGGTATCCAGTGACATTTAAAATGGCATCGGGCGAAATATTGGGAAGCACAAAACCAAAACCATTGTAAAAGGATGCACCAAAGGCATTTAAAGTAAAGGTGGCTGTAATATGCCTGATTTCCTCTTGTATGTTTTTATAAATGGCAAAATCGTAACCAATCACCATGTCGTTAAAATCGTAATCGCCTTTCCATGGCCACAAATCTTCGTAGGCCAGTGTACCCGAATAGTGTACTTCGGTAGGACCGGTTCCGTTTCCATTGCTATTGACGGTACAGGTAAAATAATTTAAGTCGCCATTCTCAAAATTCGTATTGATTTGTTCGGCAGCATACGCAATCTCATTGATGCTAAATCCACTCAGTCCGCCTCCGCCTAATGCCATGTTGGCTACTTGCAAAAAGTTACCTATTGACATTCCACTAAAGGGGCCCGCAAGAAACACAAGGTCTTTTAAATGATTGACGCCATTTCCCAGGAATCCGTTTTCGTCGAAATCGACATTCAACATGGCAGCGGCAATTTGTCCCGCCCAACTACCCATTTGACTGGCATTGGCCGGATTGGTAAAATTTTGAGTAAGTATTTGCGATTGACCGCCGGCCGGCAGAAATTGAGCCACAGCTTGCGGCGAAGTAAACCGAAGCGTAAAATGGTTCGGATCACCAAGAATTAAGCCTCCGGGATAGACGGTTGAAAATTGAGCATCTCTGATGACACCAATATTATTTCCTTGTGCCGGAGCATGCCACGCTCCCTGAGAATAAGTAACCAAGCCACTTAAATCGCACGGCATATTCATGCTCTTTAACTGCTTGCTGGCATCAAACCGGATGGAATGGTTCGATATATCCACGGTTTTATCCGGCATATTGGCCGATGAGGCAAAGCTCAATACCAATTGTTTTTCATAGGCAGGAATGGTAACCTTGGTTTGCAACCGGTTGCTTTCATCTTCAGGGTAGCCTTCAAAATAAATCTTCTTCCCGTTGGAACTCTTTATGCTTAGAGGCAATAAATTTACATCAGCCGGCAAAGCGATATCCACCGCAACGGTTTGGGTTGTCTGCCAGTTAAACTCACTGCTTACCACCAAATCATTCATGCTTTGCACCTCCCCATTTTGAGGCGAAACACCCGAATGAGGTTTCATACAGGATGACATACTGAGGGTGGCCGCTAAGAGCAGGGCTATGTAAAAAATATTTCTCATTCTCTTCTTATTCACGCACAGCGAATCACACAGCCCGTGCCAAGACCTTTATCTGTTTCGTTTCAGTCTGTTTATCAAGTTTTTAACAACAAGAGACCACGTCAAAGATCCCCGCCGTAATTTCCAATGACCGGAAATAATTTCCCAACCTGGGAAATCTTACCGAACGAATCATTTCATCACAAAACATGCTTCAGGTAATTCGATAATCCTTAACTTTGGAAGATTAAAAAACTAAATCAGTCATGAAAATTTTTTCTGTTGATAAAATCAAAGAAGCCGACGCATATACCATTCAAAACGAGCCTATTGCCGACATCGACTTGATGGAGCGTGCCGCAAAACAACTGTTTAAATGGATTCGGCATCGTGTAGACCCGGAGCACCGGATTTTTGTATTTGCCGGGTTAGGCAACAACGGGGGTGACGGGCTGGCACTTTCGCGGTTGCTCACCGAGGCCGGATATGAAGTCTTTGTTTACGTGGTGAAATATTCCGACAAAAGTTCCGACAGTTTCTCTATCAATTTCAATCGGTTCAAAACGACAGCACCGGAACGCCTGGTTGAAATAGAATCAGAAAAGGAGTTTCCCGAAATTGGGGAAGAGGATTTGATTGTTGATGCTATTTTCGGATCGGGTTTAACGAGGCCGGTGAAAGGAATGGCTGCCGCCATAATCCGGCGAATCAATGCAAACCTTGCCGTGACCCTTGCCATCGACATCCCCTCGGGACTTTATGCCGACAAAAGCTCGCTTAATACGGGCGGGGAGATAATTCACGCCGACTACACCTTAAGTTTTCAACTTCCAAAGTTTGCCTTTCTCTTACCTGAAAATGAAAGTTTTGTGGGCGAATGGCATATCCTGGATATTGGTTTGCATCCCACATTTATCCAGAAAACCCGGGTAGAAAATTTTTACCTTCTAAAAAAAGACATCCGTCCACTGATAAAAAAAAGGGGCCGATTTTCCCATAAAGGCACCTATGGTCATGCCCTGCTGATTGCAGGAAGTTATGGCAAAATGGGCGCCGCCATTTTATCGGCCAAAGCCACTCTGCGTTCGGGTGTCGGACTTCTTCATGTTCATATTCCCAAGGCGGGCTACACCATTCTTCAAACCGCCCTTCCTGAAGCCATGCTGAGCATGGACCGGTATGAAAATTATTTTTCCGAAATCCCTGACCTGTCTCCCTTTAATGCCATCGGCATTGGGCCTGGACTGGGCATGGAACACCAGTCGCAAATGGCCATGAAGTTATTGATTCAGAATTACCGGAATCCACTGGTGATTGATGCGGACGGTTTAAATATATTGGCACAGAATAAAACCTGGCTTTCCTTTTTACCTCCCAATAGCATTTTAACCCCTCATCCAAAGGAATTTGAAAGGCTGGCAGGGAAATGGGCCAACGATTTTGATAAAATCGAAAAACAGAAAGCTTTCGCCATACGATTCAAAGTAATTGTTGTGCTAAAAGGTGCCCACACTACCATTTGCCTCCCCAACGGACACTGCTACTTTAACTCAACGGGAAATCCGGGCATGGCTACGGCAGGGAGTGGAGATGTCTTAACAGGAATCATAACGGGTTTGCTGGCGCAGCATTATGCCCCTGAACACGCAGCCCTTTTGGGTGTTTATTTGCATGGATTGGCAGGCGACCTTGCCGTCAGGAAAACCGGGTTGGAAGCCTTAATGGCTATGGATATTGTTGACTCCATTGGACGGGCCTTCAAAAAGATAAAATAAAAAAAAGAAGCTGTCTAAATAAGGAGCTTCTTTTTTGTTGTAATGAAGAATATTTATTACATATTTCCCCAGTATTCCACCATTTTAACTAATT
>CBETNY010000122.1:0-5669 GCA_965537275.1 uncultured bacterium
AGTACCCCGTTGCGAATGAAGAGGATGAGTACCGGGCGATGCTTCAAACTGTCCTTGTCGGCAAAAACAATGGTATCATCCACAGGCAAATACAGTTTTCTGAATTGTTCATATTCCTCTTTCAGGAAGGGATTTTTCTTCAGAAAAACCTCCAATTCCATTGCCTGACCGGGAGAAAGGGATCCATCGTGAGCCTCCATAAAAGCTTCCTGATAATGGGTTTCATCGAGATGCCCCACCGGAATAATTTCGTTGTGTTTGATTTTGTCTTTATCAGGAAAGGAAATCGCCGTATCGGGAAGCAAAACCGTTTTGTAAGCCTCAAATTCGGCTTTACAATCGGGATGAGCCTGGAGGAAGAGCAGCAACTTCCGGGCCTCCAATTGCGAAAGCTTCCCGTCGTAATAATCGACAATCCATGCCCCATAATTTTCCTTGTTCAGACTCATTTTATATCACATATTCCATTTTCACCAGATAATTTTTCAAAAAAAGTCTGGCTCTAAAAATATACACCTTTACCTGGCTTTCGTTTAAGCCGGTTATTTCACCAATTTCTTTATATGAATACCCTTCATAATCCCTCAGCATCACCACTGCACGCTGGTCAAGGGGCAATTGTGCCACCGCTTTGTTCAATATTTCAGACAAATCGGAATAATTGCCGTTTTCAACTATTTTCTCATGGCGATCAGGTTGGTAAGCCTCCACCCTGCTGAATTTACGAAAATGGTCAATCATGGCATGATAAGCTGTTGTAAAAAGGTACGATTTACTTTTGGCAGCCTCCACTTTTTTCCGCCGTTCCCACAAGCGCATGAAAGACTCCTGCACCAAATCTTTTGCTTGCTCCCGATCGTTGACATTTTTCAAAAGAAAACGATACAATCCGTCTGAATAAGCATCCACACAATGGTTATACTCGCTTGTAGTCATTTAAGGGTAAAATATATTCATCTTTAACATAACGAATATAAGGCTAATAAAGTTACAACAGTCCTGATAATTTGTAAAATCTTGCCGCTTTTGTGCCCATCCATTTTTCCAGGCAGGCACTGTCAACAAAAAAAGCCGCCTCGGCAGGAGACGGCTTGAAGAAATCATCCAATTTCAATTAAATCATTTTGGCTGGATCGACCCATTCGGTAAATTCCTCATCGGTTACAAAACCTAAAGCCAGCGCCGCTTCACGCAAAGTAGTTCCTTCGGCATGGGCTTTTTTGGCAATCTTAGCCGACTTTTCATAACCAATATGAGTATTCAAAGCCGTTACCAGCATTAAGGAATTTTCGAGATTGTGGCGAATGTTTTTCAAATTTGCTTCGGCACCTGCAATGGCCTTGTCGGCAAATGAAACACAAGCATCACCCAACAAACGGGCTGATTGCAAGAGGTTTGAAATCATTACGGGTTTGAAAACATTTAACTGAAAATGCCCCTGCATTCCTCCGGCTGTGATGGCCGCATCGTTTCCGATTACCTGGCAGCAAACCATGGTAAGTGCTTCATTTTGTGTAGGATTCACTTTACCAGGCATGATGGACGAACCGGGTTCATTGGCAGGCAGGTTGACTTCACCAATGCTGCATCGCGGGCCTGAAGCCAGGTAGCGAACGTTGTTGGCGATGTGCATACAACTTACGGCCAGTTGTTTCAATGCGCCCGAAGTTTCCACAATGGCATCATGAGCCGATAAGGCTTCAAATTTATTGGGAGCTGTTTTGAAGGGGAAACCGGTGAGTTGCGCAATTTTCTCTGCGACCTTCACATCATACCCTTTGGGGGTATTCAACCCTGTACCTACGGCAGTACCACCCAGGGCCAATTCGGTAAGATGATCCAAGGTAGCTTCCAGTGCTTTCAAACCATGGTCGAGTTGCGAAACATAGCCCGAAAATTCCTGTCCAAGCGTTAAAGGAGTTGCATCCATCCAGTGCGTACGACCGGTTTTAACAATATCTTTGAACTCCTCCGATTTTTTGGCCAACCTGTCACGCAAATGTTTTACACCGGGAATGGTAACTTCCACAAGCATCTTATAAGCAGCGATATGCATCGCAGTCGGGAACGTATCGTTGGATGATTGCGATTTGTTCACATCGTCATTGGGATGCAGTGCTTTTTTTTCGTCGGTAAGTTTACCTCCATTGATTACATGACCGCGATTGGCAATCACCTCGTTCACGTTCATGTTTGATTGTGTACCCGAACCGGTTTGCCAGATTACCAGCGGGAAATTATCATACAATTTTCCGGCTAAAATTTCATCGGCTACCTGAGCAATCAAATCGGCTTTTTCCTGATCTAAAACGCCCAGCTCGGCATTCGTAAGGGCAGCTGCTTTTTTCAGATACGCAAAAGCATCAATAATTTCCCTCGGCATGGAAGCTTCGGGACCAATTTTAAAATTCATTTTCGAACGTTGTGTCTGAGCACCCCAGTATTTATCGGCAGGGACTTCCACATTACCCAACGTGTCGTGTTCTATTCTGTATTCCATTGATTTGAGATTTAATTAGGTTAATTATTTAAAAAATACGTCAATTTCTTCCGGAGGATCGCCCCACACAGCTTTGTTTCCGCTTACCACAATGGGGCGTTTAATCAGTTTGGGATTTTCAACCATAATTTTGACCCACTCGTCATCATTAAAATTTTTTCCTTTAAACTGCTGTTTGTACACTGCTTCCTGTGTACGAATCATATCGTGGGGCTTTTTGTTTAATTTCATCAGCAAGTCTTTCAACACGGCTTCGGTGATGGGTGTTTTCAGATACTGCACCACTTCGATGTCATCTGTTTTGCTTTGAAGGTATTGCAACCCGGCTCTGGATTTTTTACACCGGGGGTTATGATAGATGGTAAACATAAGCTTCTTTTTTTAATGGGTATCAAAATTACAGAATCTTTGTGATAATTGTTTTCACAAACGCTTATTTATATTTCTTTCTAATTGGCTAATTGGCCAAAACGGCAACCCTTTCCCGTTTTTGCTTATTCCCTTTTGGTTGCCACAGGCAGCGACCAGTGAAACCTGACGGCCAATAAGCGTACGAGAATAATCAGAATAATGGCTACGGGTATTTGTATAACCTCTTCGGCTCCAAGTGCGGAAAGCACGAAAGCCAGCAGTCCACCGGCAAAACAAGCGGTGGCATAAATCTCTTTGTGCAATATCAATGGTTCTTCGTTGTTGAAAACATCGCGCAAGATGCCTCCCAGTACCGCCGAAATGACCCCCATCATAATGGCTATTTCCCACGAAAGGCCAAATTCCAAAGTCTTTTTTATTCCCACAAGGGTAAAAACGCCCAAGCCAATGCTGTCAAATAAAAAGAGTGTTTTGCGCCATTTCATGATGTGCCGGTGCGTTAAAAAAGTCAGAACGACACCCAGTAGCACCACATACAAGTAGGTGATTTTGTGCATCCAGCTAACAGGAGCTGCCCCCAACAAGAGGTCGCGCGTGGTGCCGCCACCCAAAGCAGTGATAAAACCCACAAAGAGCACACCGAAAATATCATACCGTTTTTCGATGCCCGACAATGCTCCCGAGACGGCAAAGGCAAAGGTACCTGTCAAATCGAGGTAGTAAATTACCTCCCACATATTGGCTGTCGTTGGTATCAATGGTTTTGTTTTTTAAACCTCTTCCGAATCGCCTCCTTTTTGTCCGGTTCCGCCAAAGGTCATCAGATAAGCCTTTATAAAATCATCCAATTCACCTTCGAGCACCGCATTTACGTTGGAAGTTTCATAGCCGGTACGCACATCTTTCACCAGTTTGTAAGGATGCATGACATAGGAACGGATTTGTGAGCCCCACTCGATTTTCATTTTATTATCTTCAATCTCGGCCATGGCTTCCTGCTTTTTCCGCAGTTCAATTTCGTAAAGTTGGGAGCGCAACATTTGCATGGCTTTTTCGCGATTTTGCTTTTGCGAACGGGTTTCCTGGCACTCGATAACCAAACCCGAAGGCTCGTGGCGCAAACGTACCGCTGTTTCCACTTTATTGACATTTTGCCCTCCGGGGCCACTACTTCGGAAAGTATCCCAGCTAATATCGGCCGGATTTACGACAATTTCAATGCTTTCGTCCACCACCGGATAGACATAAACGGAAGCAAAAGAGGTGTGGCGACGGTTGGCCGAATCGAAAGGCGACAGGCGTACCAACCGATGCACACCATTTTCGCCTTTGAGGTATCCAAAGGCAAAATCACCTTCAAACTCCAATGAAACCGATTTAATACCGGCCACATCGCCTTCCTGGTAATCCAGCTCTTTTACCTTAAAATTTTTCTTTTCACCATAACGGATATACATGCGCATGAGCATCTCGGCCCAATCCTGGCTTTCGGTACCACCTGCACCCGGATTGATTTTCAAAATTGCATTGAGCCGGTCTTCCTCGCGACCCAGCATTTGTAGAAATTCAAGGTCTTCAATCTGCTTTAAAGTTTTTTCGAACTGTTCGTCCATCTCCTGATGACTTACCTCCCCTTCCCTGAAAAATTCTTCCAGTGTTTTTAAATCATCCATCGCTTCCCTGGCGCGGGCATAAGCCTCTGTCCAGTTTTTGGTTGACTTGATTTTTTTTAAGAGTAATTCGGCATCTTTGGGATTGTTCCAAAAATCGGGAGATTGGGTTTTTTCTTCATCTTCATCTATTTCCATCAACTTACGGTCGATGTCAAAGATACCTCCTCAAGGCCTCTAGTCGTTCCGACAGGCCTTTCATCGCTTCTGCTGTATACATTGGCTTTAAATTTTTCACAAAAATAGAGAATTCGCCGGATTGGAGCAGCATGAAACTGCCCGGTAGGCGATTCATTTTATTTTTTCTATTTTTATAAAAAAAACAACCATGAAATTTATTGTCAAGTTAAGTCAATTGCTCAAGAAGAGCTTGCCTTCGCCGTTTAGCATCGCTGTGATTTTAACCTACCTGACAATTATCCTGGCACTTTGGCTGACGCCAGCAGCCCCAACGAGCCAATCGCATCTTTTGGAAATCGGCAGTTATTGGGCCAAAGGTTTTTGGGAGTTACTCACTTTTTCGATGCAGATGATGCTGATATTGGGGCTGGGATATGTGCTGGCCCTTACACGACCGGCAAAAATTTTGATTGAAAAAATGGTCACATACGCCGACAGCATGCCACGGGCAGCCATCATGGTGACTTTTCTCACCATTCTTTTCAGCCTGATCAATTGGGGCCTTGGCTTGATTTTCGGGGCTGTATTGGCACGCAAAATCGGAGAAAGTGCAAGCCGGAGAAAAATCGCCATCAACTATCCATTGATTGGGGCGGCAGGCTATTCGGGACTAATGGTATGGCATGGCGGGTTGTCGGGTTCAGCCCCTCTAAAAGTGGCCGAAAGCGGTCATTTCTTAATGGATAAAATCGGCGTAATTCCCATCTCCGAAACCCTTTTTTCAACCATGAATATCAGCATAGCGCTTGCTCTGTTGGTATTGCTCCCGCTGTTGATGGGATGGACAGCGCGAAAAACTGCTCACGCGAACCTGCTTACCCGGATTTCATCAGAAACAGCCGAAACAAGTCCTGAAAACAAGGCGGAAATTCATGGTGCCGAACGTCTCGATCATTCACCTGTTTTTTCAGGTATTCTGGGTATTTCCTTTTTGGCCACTTCAATTT
>CBETNY010000123.1:0-5617 GCA_965537275.1 uncultured bacterium
CAAGGGATTCAATAAAACAAATAAAGTGTTTTATATGAAATAAACGGGATAGATTTCAATGAAAAATATTTGCTTTCGTTCAACTCCTTTAGAGTTGAACCATAGACAAAATAATTACACAGGAACCACCTGTGGCTATTATTGTTTAATCCCTTCGGGATTGATTCCAGCACACCAAAAGAATATTTAGCCATTATTTTTTTATAGATTCCAAAAGCTAATTATTATCTATTGGGCTTTCTATCACATCAAAATAGGAATTAGCCAGTCTTCAGTAGCTTAAAATTTGCTTTAGGTCTATTTATTTTTAAAAAAAAGTTGTAACTTAGAGCAGAATTTTAAAAAAGTAAAACGATGAATGTACTATTTGTTGATTTGGGTAATGTCTGTCGATCGCCTTTGGCCGAAGGCTTGTTAAAAAAGAAATTTGTTGACAATAACATAATGGGTTTGGTTGATTCGGCCGGTTTCGAATCTTTTAATATCAATGAGCCCCCTGATGTTCGGGCAGTGAATGTAGCCTTGTCACATGGAGTGACGGTTGAAGGGCAGGCACGCATCTTTTTAAAATCCGACTTTAAACTTTTTGACAAAATTTATGTGATGGATTCAAAGAATTATCATGATGTGATGGATCTTGCCAATGATGAAGAGGACAAAAAAAAGGTCGATTATTTACTCAATGTGCTGGATGAAGGCAAAAACCAATCGGTTCCCGATCCTTATAATAATGGTATTGAGGATTGCGAAACGGTATTCCAACTACTGGACAAGGCAACCGATAAAATTGTAGAAATGGTCCAAACCACTGCCTAACATACCTGTTTATGTCATCGATTCCTTCAGCCCGCGAAATACTGGAAGCGGGCAAACGCATTCAGCCTTGGGTGCACCACACGCCTGTTTGGCAAGCCGAAACATTTAATAAACGGTTTGGTGCTGAATTATATTTTAAATGTGAAAATTTTCAAAAAGTAGGGGCATTCAAATCGCGGGGGGCTGTGAATGCCGTGTTTTCATTGACCGATGAGCGGGCTGCCAAAGGGGTGGCGACGCATTCGTCGGGAAACCATGCCCAGGCGTTGGCCAGGGCGGCTGCCCTTAGAAATATTCCGGCTTATATCGTGATGCCTGAAAACGCACCCAAAGTAAAAGTTGCAGCAGTGAAAGGCTACGGCGGTAAGATTACTTTTTGCAAACCCACCCTGGAGGCCCGCGAAACTACTTTGCATGGTGTGATACAAAAAACAGGTGCTGTTGAGATACATCCCTACGATCAATGGGAGGTCATTACGGGCCAGGCTACGGCTGCTTACGAATTGTTGCAGGAAATTCCTGACCTGGATATGATTTTGTGTCCGGTTGGTGGTGGTGGTCTGCTCAGCGGGACGGCTTTATCAGCGGCCTACTTTGCAAAAAACACACAGGTGATTGCCTGTGAACCGGCTGGTGCCGATGATGCTTTCCGGTCGTTTTACGGTGATCATCGGGTACCCAGTATTCATCCTCAAACCATTGCTGATGGTTTATTGACCTCTTTGGGCGATTTAACCTATCCAATCATCAAACAATATGTCCAGGCGGTGGTTACGGTGAACGAATCAAGTATTGTGGATGCCATGCGGTTAATCTTTGAAAGAATGAAGATGGTGGTGGAACCCTCTTCTGCCGTGCCTTTTGCAGCCATCTTAGAAGGTAAGGTTGACATTCGGTCAAAAAGGGTGGGAGTGATTGTTTCGGGCGGAAATGTTGATCTCGAGCATTTGCCCTGGCAATCTTAATTCCAATCAAATGGTATCAGTGAGAATTTTCATGCCCATTTCAAGGCAAGTAAAGGCCTTCTTAAATTTGCAATCTTGTTTATAGGTCTTATAATTTGAATATATACCCATTCGTAAAATTATTTTCTTAAAAAATATGCAAGCAAAAATTTATCTTATTCCCACAACCCTTGGTGATACCGATCGTTTATCCAGCGTTTTTCCGGCATATAACCTTGAAATTATTCATCAATTAAATGTTTTTGTTGTTGAAAAGGTGCGAACAGCACGACGATTTCTAAAAGCGGTTGGGCATCCGGTACCCATCGATCAGATGCAATTTTTCGAACTCAACAAGCATACCGATCCCGCAGAAATTGAGCATTACCTGAAAGTGGCGGAACAGGGGACATCGATGGGTATCATCTCAGAGGCCGGTGCACCGGCTGTGGCCGATCCGGGTGCAGTGGTGGTCAGGATGGCGCACGAAAAGGGTATCAAAGTGGTCCCTTTGGTAGGTCCTAATTCAATTTTAATGGCCTTGATGGCTTCAGGATTTAATGGGCAGCAGTTCACTTTTCATGGATACCTTCCGGTGGATAGTGCCGAAAGAACCAGAAAAATCAAACAACTTGAGCAGGAAGTGTATCGTCACAATGTCACCCAAATTTTTATGGAAACTCCTTTTCGGAACAATAAAATGATGGATAGTCTGTTACGGGTGCTTCAGCCCAACACAAGGCTTTGCGTGGCGGCGAATATTACTTTGCCCGGCGAAACCATCGTAACGCGCACTGTTTCGCAATGGAAAAAAGAAAAGGCAGATTTTAATAAAAAACCTGCCATCTTCTTGATTTACAAATAAATTCTAGTGCTAATGCCCTTCGGGGCCATGCGCATGACCATGCGATAGTTCTTCTTCGCTTGCATCGCGAACATCGAGAATACTGCCTTCAAAATATAGATTTTCTCCGGCCAATGGATGGTTAAAATCCATGATTACACTGTTTTCTTTGATGGTAACCACTTTACCGTCAATGGGATTGCCGTGCTGATCTTGCATGGTTACCATTTTTCCTTCGGCAACCATATTTGGATCGATGGCACCATCGATTTCAAATATCTTTTTTTCTAATTCAAGAATGGCTTCCTGGGATGGTTTTCCATACGCTTCTTCAGCTTTCAAGGCAAAACCAAAAGTATCCCCTTTGCTTAAACCTGTCAGATTATTCTCAAAAGCGGGGAGCAAAGCTCCGGCGCCAAACATTTGAACAAATGGCTTGTTTTCATCAACTTTTTGAATGATTTCACCATTTTCATCATTGAAATGCAAGGTGTAGGTCATGGTTACTACCTTGTTGTTTCCTACTTTCATAATTTTGTATTAATAAAGAATTTGTTAAGGAGCTGCAAAGGTACGAAAAAACTACATGCCGTTAATTTTTTCATTATTATTGTAATGTTTATCAGATGACGCCGTCTTTTAAAAATAGGGACGCGATAAGTACGGAAGTATAAAAAGTTTAAATCTTGAATAGGGGAGGTGTTGTGGAGAATTATTGTTTAGAAATTGAGGGATTGTCAAAATCCTATGGGCGTTTAAAAGCTTTGGATGCTTTGTCGCTGAAAGTGGCAGCAGGCAATGTGTATGGACTTTTGGGGCCGAACGGCAGCGGAAAAACCACTACTTTGGGTATTTTACTGGATATTATAAACAAAGATGGGGGAGAATTTAAATGGTTCGGTCAATATTCGTCACCGCAAGTACGTAAACGTATCGGTGCCTTGCTCGAACAACCCCTGTTTTATCCCTACCTTACTGCCGTTCAAAATTTGAAGATTATTGCTGATATCCGCGGGGTTGATTATTCGGCTATTGAGGATGTTTTAAAAATGGTCGATTTGTACGAACGTAAATCGGATAAGTACAAAACATTCTCTCTTGGGATGAAACAAAGGCTTGCCATTGCGGCTGCCATGCTGGGAAAACCGGATGTGTTGATCCTTGATGAGCCCACCAATGGCCTTGATCCTCGGGGAATTGCTGACATCCGTTCGCTGATTATTCAAATTGCAAAGTCGGGAATAACCATCTTGTTAGCCAGTCATTTACTTGATGAGGTGGAAAAGGTTTGTACCCATGTTGCGGTACTCGATCATGGTAAAAAACTATTTTCCGGCCCCGTGGCTGAAGTCCTTTCGCAATCGGTTTCCTATGTGGTGGCCGCACCCGATATGGAACGCCTTTGGAAGGTTCTCTCGGCTGAGAAATGGGTAAGTAGCCTGCGAAGCGAAGAGGGGAAAATTGTTTTCAGCGTTTCCGAAGACTATTCAGCAGCCCGTATCAACCGGTTTTTTGCTGAAAAAGGAATTTTTCTTTCCCATTTGTCCGAATTACATTTGAGCCTCGAAAAATATTTTCTTGAACTTTTATCCGAAAACCATGATACGACTCATTAAAATCGATTTCCGTAAATATTTTTATAACAGAAGTTTTTGGGTCTTAACGGCACTCTATTTTTTGTTGATTGTACTGGTTTTTGCCGGTGCCGAAGGTTTTATCAATAAAATTATGCACAATGCCGGGAAAAATTCACCCATTGCCATTCCCGATTTTAGCCTTTATAGCTTTCCTTATGTGTGGCATAACCTTGCCTTTTTAGCCGGTTTTTTTAAAATCTTCCCTGCGCTGATCATTATCATCTTCATTACCAACGAATATGGGTATAAAACCATTCGGCAAAATGTGATGGCCGGGCTAAGCCGAAACGAATTTTTATGGTCCAAAGTTATTTTTGCCTTTCTGTTTTCACTGGCATCGGCAATGGTACTCTTTCTTATGGCCCTTATCCTTGGGTTTACCCATACGGAACACCTGACTTCTGCGCTGGTTTTTCAAAAGATGGTTTTTGTGGCAGCTTATTTTGTTGAGGTATTCACCTTTTCACTGTTTGCTCTGATGGTAGCTTTTCTGGTGAAGAAACAAGGTTTAGCCATTGGCGTATTGGCACTCTATTTCTATGTTATCGAGCCTTTATTGGCATACAAAATGCCCGATGAGGTCAGCAAATACCTGCCAATGAAAACCATTGGGCGTTTGGTTGATATTCCCAATTCATCTTTAATGAAATTGTTTGGCGTGAACTTTAAAGAATATGTGGCCTTTTCGGATGTCCTTTTGTGTTTGGGATACAGTCTGCTATTTGTTTTGGTGGTTAAATGGGTGCTTCATAAAAGTGATATTTGATGGTGAAAAACAGGCTCTTTCGTTTAATCGTGTTGATTTTCTTGATGGGAATATTCAGTGGATGTTCTCCACGATGGCAGAATCGTAAGCCGGTGAAAAATACCGAAAAACGATACTACGATGCTTATCCTGATGGAGATGTAGCCGCTGGTCTGGAGAAAATTGCCCGGTCGGTTTTTAAAGTGAATGGGATTGCTTTCTACAAGACCTATTATTTTACCCGAAAACAGGGTGTGGACGATGGAAAGATGAAGAATCCATCCACTTATCAAACAGCCAGTTATCAATTAGTCACCCATAAATCTTCTATGGGGACAGCCACTTTGATTTACCACAACGAGCGGATGGCTGCATTAATCAGTTGTGCCCATATTGTTCATTTTGATGATACTTTGACGACTTATTTTGCTGATCAACCCGATAAAATTTACAGTATTTCTATTCGGTTAAAACAAAATATTTTCGTTTCCGGATTTAATAACAACCGGGCAGTTGTGGTGGCGAAAGACAAAACAAAGGATTTAGCCTTGCTGAAAATGGAATTATCCGATACCCATAAAGCGCAATCGCTGTTGAAAATGACTTATCCCATCGGTAAGACAAAGGATCT
>CBETNY010000124.1:0-5604 GCA_965537275.1 uncultured bacterium
GCGATTATGAACGCACCAAAAGCCTTGACAAACATATTGATCACATTACCGGTCGTTTTCGTGTGGGAAGCAAACAAATCAGTTATAAAAACAATTATGGATCCTACGATATACGTGCCGTTCATCCAGACAACAAATATCTGGAAAACACCATTATAACACAAGGACGCTTCTTAAACCGGCTTGATATGGAAAAGTTTGGCAAAGTAATTGTCATTGGCGAAATTGTTCGCAAAGACCTTTTTAAAAATGGCGAAAAAGCGTTGGGAAAATATGTGGAGGTAGGAAGTATCCCCTTTAAAATAATTGGCGTTTTTAAAGACAAGGGAGGAAACCGCGAAATGCGAAAAGTGTACATTCCGGTCTCTACGGCTCAACGGGTTTTCAATGGTGCCGACCACCTGAACCAGGTGATGTTTACCGTGGGAGATGCCACCCTGGATCAAACCAAAGCCATCGAAACCAAACTGCGCAACGAATTTGCAGCCATTCACCATTTCGATCCTGCCGACCAGCGAGCCATCCACATCAACAACGACCTGGACAACTACCAAAAAGTAATGAACCTGTTTTTAGGCATTCGCATTTTCATCTGGATTATCGGTATCGGCACCATCATTGCCGGCATAGTCGGGGTAAGCAACATCATGATGATTGTGGTAAAAGAGCGCACCAAAGAGGTGGGAATCAGAAAAGCCCTTGGTGCAACCCCGGGTTCCATTGTGGGCTTAATTCTACTGGAATCCGTGTTAATTACCAGCATGGCCGGTTACATCGGATTGATGGCGGGAGTAGGATTACTCGAGTTGGTCAGTAAATTTATGCCCCCCTCCGATTTTTTCAGAAACCCGCAAGCCAACATTGGCATTGCCTTGATGGCCATGGGTTTGCTGGTGATTGCCGGTGCCATTGCCGGATTTATTCCTGCACGCAAAGCCGCTTCCATCAAACCCATCGAAGCCTTGAGAGATGAATAACAATCGGGATACAAACAACAAAAGAACAATTGATGATACATTTTCCACCGACGCAAAGCAACCATGAAAATATTTGATCTTGACAATTGGAATGAAATCTGGACCGCTTTAAAAAAGAATCCCGTCCGTACTTTTTTTACCGCTTTCGGTGTGTTTTGGGGGATTTTTATGCTGGTGATTATGCTGGGCTCCGGAAAAGGCTTACAGAATGCCGTTTATCAAGGGTTTGGCGATTTTGCCACCAATAGCTTTTTTATGTGGGCACAAAAAACCTCCATGCCTTATCAAGGCTTTAAACAGGGACGTGGTTACTATTTTACCAACGACGATATTGAAGCCATTCGTCAAAATATCAAAGAGGTAAAAGTAGTGGCTCCACGCTTGCAGGGAGGCGGACACAATGGAGCCAGTAATGTGGTAAGGGGGAAAGAAACCGGTGCCTACAATATTTACGGCGATTATCCTGATTTTTTTAAAATTGATCCGGTTGACATCACCGCCGGTCGCTTTATTAACCAGCTCGATGTGAAAGACGAAAGAAAAGTCGCCGTCATTGGAACCGCTGTCATAAAAGACCTGTTTAAAAAAGATGAAAACCCCATGGGTCAATACATCCGTATTCAAGGAGTTTATTTCAGAGTGGTCGGACTCTTTAAGTCAAAGAAAAAAGGCGGGCAGGCCGATCGTGACAACAACTCCATTTTCCTGCCGTTTTCGAGCATGCAACGGACTTTTAATTATGGAAATAAAGTTTTTTGGTTTGCCATCACCTCGGCCGATAATGTGCCTGCCTCCCTGGCCGAAGAAAAAGTGCTGGCCTTTATGAAGCAGCGCCACCACATCAATCCCAAAGACACACAGGCCATTGGCCATTTTAATGTGGAAAAAGAGTTTAAAAAGATGACCGGGTTGTTCAATGGCATTAATGGCTTGGTATGGATTGTTGGCATCGGCACCCTGTTGGCCGGTATCATCGGGGTGAGCAACATCATGCTGATTATTGTAAAAGAACGTACCCGCGAAATTGGTGTCAAACGCGCCCTGGGAGCTACTCCGGCCAACATAATTTCCCAAATTATCCTTGAATCGGTTAGTTTAACCACCCTGGCCGGCTATATCGGTCTGGTGATTGGCGTTGCTTTACTTTCGCTCATCGATAAAATTATGGTAAGCAGTGGGGCCAACTCACAGTTTTTTCTGCATCCTGAAATTAACTTCAATGTGGGAATGACGGCCTTGGCCGTATTGGTGGTTTCGGGCATCTTTGCCGGACTAATTCCCGCCAAACGGGCCGTAAGTATAAAACCCGTGGAAGCATTAAGAGACGAATAACAATTGAAATTAAAACGAATAAATAAAGAATAAATTAAATATTAGCGCACATGAAAACTTTTCTTAAAATTTTAGTGGTTGTGATTATTTTGGGCCTTTTTGGATACACCCTGTTTTATCTTTGGAACAAATCGAAGGAAAAACCGGTGGTGTATGAAACCGAAATGCCGGCCTACAAAAACATCATTAAAAAAACGGTGGCCACCGGCTCGGTTGTTCCACGCAAAGAAATCGAAATTAAACCTGTGGTTTCGGGAATCATCTCCGGATTGTATGTCGAAGAAGGCCAGATGGTGAAAAAGGGAGATCTGATTGCAAAAATCCGGTTGATTCCAAACATGATTAACCTAAACAACGCCATGTCGCGCGTGGATCAGGCAAAAATTAATCTGGAAGATGCCAAACGCAATTACGACCGTCAATTTGAATTGCTAAAAAAAGGCGTGATTGCCAAAGCCGATTTTGATAGTTACGAAACCAAATACAACATCGCCAAAGAAGAACTTCAAACCGCAAAAGAAAACTTGCAGCTTATCAAAGAGGGGCAGATTAAGAAAAAAGGAGCCCCCACCAACACGCTGGTACGGTCGACCATTTCGGGCATGGTGCTCGATATTCCTGTGGAAATCGGTAATCAGGTAATTGAGGCAAACAACTTCAATGCAGGAACCACCATTGCTACCGTAGCCGACATGAACGACATGATTTTCAAGGGTAAAATTGACGAAACCGAAGTGGGTAAAATCAAGCTGGGAATGCCACTCATCCTGACCATCGGCGCCATCGACAACACCAAATTCGATGCGGTTTTGACAAAAATAGCGCCTAAAGGAGTGGAAGAAAACGGGGCCATCCAATTTGAAATTGAAGCCGATGTAAAACTCAAAAACAACCAGTTTATCCGTTCGGGATACAGCGCCAATGCCGACATTGTACTCGACCGCGCCGAACATGTGCTTTCCATTCCTGAAAAACTACTTCATTTTGAAGGGGATTCGATTACGTATGTGGAAGTGGAAACCGCACCACAACAATTCAAAAAACGCATCATAAAAACGGGCCTATCCGATGGACTCAACATCGAAATAAAATCCGGTATCAAGGAAAAAGATAAAATTAAAGTGCCGCAATAAATGCCTTTGGAATTGTTATACCTTAGTATATTACAATAATTCACCTGAAACGAATGAGAATTGATTGAATATTAAACCTTTAAAAAAATGTAAAATGAAAAAGATTACTTATTTTCTGGCTGTGTTCCTGCTTTTTTCAGGGCTAAACCTTAAAGCCGACGAAGGCATGTGGATTCCCATGCTTTTAAAGCAAAATTTTGCTGAGATGCAACGTCTGGGTATCAAACTCACTCCCGAACAAATTTACAGCGTCAACCATTCGAGTCTGAAAGATGCCATCGCCGGTTTATCCAACAGTCCGGCCCCCCAGGGCTTTTTCTGTACCTCCGAAATTGTTTCTGACAAAGGGCTGCTGTTTACCAACCACCACTGTGGTTTCGATGCGGTACAGAAACACAGTTCCGTGGATCACGATTACCTGAAAGATGGATTTTGGGCCATGAGTTACGATGAAGAGTTGCCCAACAAAAACATGACTGCTTCGGTATTGGTTCGAATGGCCGATGTTTCCGACAGCATTCTCCCCATGATGAACGACACCATGACCGAAAGCCAACGTTCGGCTGTAGCCGGAAAAATTATCAGCCGGCTTAAAAAAGAAAACTCGGAAAAAGGCAAATACAATGTGGTGATTAAGCCCTTTTTCAACGGCAATAAATATTACATGCTGGTTTATATTGTATACAAAGATGTACGTTTGGTAGGCGCTCCCCCATCATCCATCGGTAAATTCGGGGGTGACACCGACAACTGGATGTGGCCGCGACACACCGGCGATTTCACCGTTTTCCGCATTTATACTGCGCCTGATGGTTCCCCTGCTACTTATTCAAAAGACAATGTGCCTTTAAAACCCAAACATTTTCTTCCCATCTCACTCGATGGTGTCAAAAAAAATGATTTTACCATGATATGGGGATTTCCAGGCAGCACCAACCGCTATATGACTGCTTCTGAATTACAATTCAGAATGGCACACTACTTTCCCCCTTTGATTGAAGCTTTTGGAAAAAAACTGGAAACATGGAAAAAACACATGGATGCCAACCAGGCTGTACGGATTAAATATGCTTCCAATTATGCAATGATTGCCAACAGTTGGAAATATTTCATCGGACAAAAAAGAGGGGTCAAAAAACAGCACGTCATCGAAAAGAAACAGGCTTTTGATGATCAATTTACACAGTGGGCCGAGGCTGACCCAACACGGAAATCAGTTTATGGTAATGTTGTAAAAGAAATTGCCGATTCCTATAGCCAACAAGCCAAAGTCATCGAACCCCTTATTTATGCCAGTGTTACCGGCCTGTCAGGAGCTGAGCTCATACAATTTGCCCAATCGTATGCCGGCCTGGAAGGCATGATGAAACAATACAAGAAGGCCAAAGACAAAAAGGTAAAGGCCCACAAACTGAAGAACATTCAGAAGACGGCGAAAGCCATGCAGGCTGACCTTGAAAAAACGTATAAAGATTACGACATGGCTACCGACCGCGATGTTTTTGCTGCCATGACCCAAATGTATTACGAAAAAACTCCGGCCAACCTGCACCCGGAATATCTGGAAAAAATGGTAAAAAAATTCAAAGGTAATTATGCAGCCTTTGCCCATTACGTTTTTGATAAGTCACACTTTAGCACCTTGGAAAAAGCAAAAGCCTTTTTAGCCGATCCCGATCTGAAAACACTTGAAAAAGACCCCGCCTATCGCATGGCTCAAGGGTTTATGGCTAAAATGCAACAAGCCTCCATGGCCTATCGCAACACGGGCGGCTCTCTTGAAAAAGCCAAACGATTGTTTATGCAAGGCATCATGAAAATGGAACCCAATAAAGTTTTCTATCCGGATGCCAACTCCACGTTACGTTTCAGCTATGGATCGGTACAGCCTTACGATCCTCAAGATGGTTTGCATGCTTATTATCAAACGCATTTGTATGGCGTGATGGCAAAAGAAGATCCTACCAATCCCGAATTTATTGTCCCCAAGAAACTGAAAGAGCTGTTTGAAACCAAAGATTATGGCCCTTACGGTGAAAATGGTCAATTGGATGTCTGCTTTCTGACCAACAACGACATTACCGGCGGAAATTCGGGGAGTCCGGTCATCAATGGCAAAGGTGAACTTTTAGGTCTCGCTTTCGACGGAAACTGGGAAGCCA
>CBETNY010000125.1:0-5590 GCA_965537275.1 uncultured bacterium
CTGCCAACATTCAAGAAATTAAACCGCAAATTTTAACCACGGTACCCCGCCTGCTAGAAAAGGTGTACGACAAAATCATGGCAAAGGGAAGAGCCCTCAAGCCCGTTCCTAAAAAGTTATTTTTTACAGCTGTTAACCTGGGAAACAAATACGAATACGACAAAAAAAATCCGATTTATCAATTACAATTAAAGGCTTTTGATAAGATTATCTTTTCGAAATGGCGTGAAGCCCTTGGCGGGAACATGCGTGCGGTGGTATCGGGTGGTGCCGCCATGCAACCCCGATTGGCCAGGGTATTTAATGCAGCGGGAATTCCCGTTTTGGAAGGTTACGGAATGACCGAAACCGCGCCGGTAATTGCCTGCAACACTTTTGAACCCGGTCAAAGAAAAATTGGCACCGTAGGCCCTCCCCTAAAAAATATGGAGGTAAAAATTTCGGAAAACGGTGAAATCCTTGTCAAAGGTGACAATGTGATGGTAGGATATTACAAAGCACCCGAACTAACCAAAGAAGCCATTGTGGATGGCTGGATGCACACCGGCGACGTGGGCCACCTCGATGAAAACGGCTTATTGAAAATTACCGGCAGGGTAAAAGAAATTTTCAAA
This sequence comes from uncultured bacterium, assembly GCA_965537275.1. GTDB lineage: Bacteria > Bacteroidota > Bacteroidia > Bacteroidales > F082 > Sulfidibacterium. The sequence goes on from CBETNY010000125.1 coordinate 615, forward strand.
ACCTCCATGGGTAAATACATTTCTCCTGCCCTCATCGAAAACAAATTTAAAGAATCACCCTTTATTGATCAAATGATGGTAATTGGTGAAAATCAGAAGTTTGCAGCGGCATTAATTGTTCCTGATTTTGAATTTTTGCGCAGCTGGTGTAAACAAAAAGAGTGTCCGGTTGAAAGCAACCAGGAGATTATCAAACATCCTGATATTATCAAGCGTTTCAAAGAAGAGATTAATCATTACAACAAATTCTTTGGGGATACTGAAAAAATTAAAAAGTTTGAATTGCTTGACCATGAATGGACCATTGATACCGGTGAAATTACAGCCAATTTAAAAGTAAAACGAAAATTTATTTTAGAGAAATATTCCGATTTAATTGTCCGTATCTTCAGCAATTAATAAGGATGCAAATTCCTGACAACCGGGTTCTGCTTTTGAATTTTAGCTCATCCGCTTAAAGAGCAACTCTTTAAGCGGGCCATACGATTGGGCATCCACCGCTCCCAACCCTTTACTTTTAAGGTCAAGCTGACGAAGGTCAGCAATAATTTCACGTATTTGCCGGGGAGAATAATTTTGCGCTGCTAATTTATAATCATCAACAAAATAAGGACTTACGCCCAGTTTAGAAGCAATGTTTGTCTTGCGTTCATTTTTGAGAAAATGATAAAGAAAGACCTTCATAAAATAGGAATACACCACAACCGAAACCATTTGTAATGGATTTTGTTTCGGATTGGCTTCAAAATACTGCACGATTTGCAACGCTTTCTGAATATTTCGTTTTCCCATGGCCGAGGTCAGCTCAAAAACATTAAAATCTTTGCTAATGCCTATGTTTTGCTCAATCAGGTCTTCGGTAATCGCTTCCCCTTGTTGAAGGTTAATGGTTAGTTTTCCCAATTCGTTGTTGATACGGCCCAAATCGGCACCGAGGTATTCGGCCAACAGCCTCACCGATTTGGGATTAATGGAATATCCCATTCCCAACACACGGTGATTAATCCATGCCGGAATTTTGGAGTCATACAGTTTGGAAGATTCAAAAAGCACACATTTATCCGACTTCGATAAAATTTTATAGAGCGCTTTACGTCGATCCAGTTTTTTATATTTGTAATTAATCACCAGGATGGTGGTATCCAAAGGCTGCTGCAGATAGGCCTTTAACGGCTCATCCATATTTTGCAAATACTGGGCCTCTTTAACGATAATCAGCTGATATTTTCCTGACATAGGGAATCTGCGCGCCAGATCAATCACATCACGCACCGTCACATCGCGCCCATACACCACCGTTTGATTAAATCCTTTTTCAGCCTCATCCAACACATGCTGCTCCATCCAACCGGTTAATTCATCAATATAAAAGGGTTCTTCCCCGTAAAAGAAATAAACAGGACGGAAGGCTCTTTTTTTAAGAGAGGCGAGCACTTGTTCGGCATCTTGGGACATTAAAAACGAAGATGTTTTACGGTAAGACCTTTATTGATTAACTGTTCGAGCGATTTAATACCGATTTTCACATGCTCTTCCACAAATTGTTCATTTACCTTTTGGTCGCTCTTACTTGTTTTCACGCCTTCGGGAATCATCGGCTGGTCGGTAACCAGCAGCAAGGCACCTGTAGGGATTTTATTGGCAAAGCCTACCGTAAAAATAGTGGCTGTTTCCATATCAATGGCCATACTGCGTGTTTTTTTCAAAAGCTTTTTAAACTTATTGTCGTGTTCCCACACCCTTCGGTTGGTCGTAAAAACAGTCCCTGTCCAATAGTCACGTGAGAAATCGCGAATGGTGGTCGAAATAGCTTTTTGCAAACTAAACGCCGGTAATGCCGGCACTTTCGAAGGCAGATAGTCGTTTGAGGTTCCTTCACCACGAATGGCAGCAATTGGTAAAATCAGATCACCAACGGCATTCTTTTTCTTCAGTCCGCCACACTTCCCTAAAAACAGCACTGCTTTGGGGTGGATGGCCGACAGCAAATCCATCACTGTAGCCGCGTTGGCGCTACCAATACCGAAATTAATCATGGTGATATCCCCGGCACTAACCGCGGTCATGGGCCGGCCGTCATCATGAATTTCCACATTGTGCCATTTTGCAAACAGCTCAAGATATTGATTAAAATTCGTCAATAAGATATACTCTCCAAAATTTTCGAGCGGCATTCCTGTATAGCGAGGCAACCAATCCGATACAATCTCCTTTTTCGTTTTCATAGACTCCTTTTAAATGCAAAAGTAAAATTTTAATGCTTAAATTGTTAAATTGTAACGCACAATGTGGCTGCAATTTTTAATTTCATACTTTTACCTTTTTTTAATCCGGAGATGAAGCTCAATTTACCGTCGTATGAAGTAAACATCAGGGAAAATCCCCGTCAAGGGCGTGAAATTTATGATGACTTCCGCAAAAAATTTGTCAGGCTTACGCCCGAAGAGTGGGTGCGACAACACTTTCTTCACTATTTGGTTTCGGAAAAACATTACCCCGCCTCATTAATTGGGGTAGAAAAGGGATTAATGGTTAACGGAATGCAAAAACGTTTCGATGCCGTAGTTTTTCGAAACGATTCAAAACCGGCGGTTTTAATTGAATTCAAAGCCCCTTCGGTTCGGATACATCAAAGCGTGTTTGATCAGGTTGCCAGCTATAATTTATTGTTAAATGCCAATTACCTGATGGTGAGCAACGGGCTCACCAATTATTGCTGTAAAATGGATTACCAAAACCATCAATATACTTTTCTGGATAACATTCCAGACTTCAAGAAGTTATAGTTTTATTTAGGAATAATAAAAAAAACAGGGGCAACTCAAACAAATTGGCGATAGATTGCCAAAAAGTTATAAATTTGCTGCGTAAATTATTTAACCATGAAAAAGACACTCTTACAAATCGTTTTAATTATTGTTGCCATTGTTTTAGGATATTATACCTACGATAGCATCATGGAGCCGGTTCGTTTTAATAAAGAAAAAAAAGCTCGAGAGAAACTGGTAGTACAGTATCTGAAAGACATCCGCTCGGCTCAATTCATTTACAAACAATTGAACGACAAGTATACCGGCTCGTTCGATACTTTGATTCATTTTATGGACAGTGCTGAAATTCCTGTCGTAAAAATGATTCCCGATCCTAACGACACGACTTTTACCCTAACCATTAACGATACAGTTGGTTATGTGAAAGTGGCTGATTCGTTGTTTCACAACCAGCCCAAAATTGATTACCGAAACATTAACATCATCCCCTTTTCAAATGGCGATACATTTGAAATGAAAGCCGGAGTGATCAAAAAAGGGGGTGTACAGGTTAATGTTTTTGAGGTAAAAGCACCCTACACCTCTATTTTAAAAGGAATGGATGAGCAGCTGGTGATTAACCTGATTGCCTCACGGAAGGAGATCAAAAAATATCCAGGGTTAAAGGTTGGTTCCATGGAAGATCCATCCACCGATGGTAACTGGGAATAAAAGATCCCGTTATGCCATTAAGCATAAAACCATATTTTAGTTATTTGGACAAATCCTTTAAGGATTCCCATACGCGAGAATATATTATGGCCATGCAGCTCAACCTGCATGGCCTTACTTTTTTTCTTTTCAACCCTGAAAAAAATAAATTCTTAGGGCTGGAAGCCTATCAATTCGACGAAACAAAAACCCCTGACGACATCCCGGGCCTATTCGATCTTATCTTAAATCATCACGAGTGGTTTGCTTATCCCTATCTGGAGTTCTACTTTTTGATGCAAAACAATTATAATACCCTGATTCCGGATCCGCTGTTCGACAAAAAAAATAAAAACCTTTTCCTCGGTTTCAACCAGCCTTTTCGTGAAAATCACCGCATTGTTTTTGATCATTTAAAAAACAGCCAAACCACCAATGTGTATTATTTGGCCAACCCCATTGCCGAAAAGGTGAAAGAATTTTGGCCCAATGCCCATATTTTTCATTATTCAAGTGCCCTCATCGAAAGTTTATCGGTAAACTACAAAAACAAAATGGACCCCAACAAGTTGTTTATCGATTGCCACGAAGACAACTTTGATTTGGTGTATTTTAAAGAAAACCGGCTCTTTTATTTTAATAATTTCAATTATCGGACAAAAGAAGATTTTATCTATTTCCTCTTATCGGCCATCGAGCAACTCATGCTCAATCCGGAAGAGGTTGAACTCATCATCATGGGGCAAATGGACAAAACTTCACCCGAATATGAAATGATTTACCAATACATTCGGCATAGTTCATTTATCGACCGCAACGAAAATTTCCATTATTCCTACGTATTGGAAGAGGTAAAACATTATAAATTTTACACTTTATACAATTTGCTGCAATGCGAATTATAGCAGGTTCACACAAACGACGACTGATTAACCCACCCAAAAGTCTTCCGGTAAGGCCTACCACCGATATGGCCAAAGAGAGTCTTTTTAATATTCTGCATAATCTGATTGATTTTGAAAACACACAAGCCCTTGACCTGTTTTCAGGTACGGGATCTATTGCTTTTGAATTGATTTCCAGAGGATGCCCTTCGGTAGTTGCCGTTGACCAGAACAAATATTGCGCCGATTGGATTAGAAAAGCCGCCGGCAATTTTGAGATGAAAAATCTGAAAGTGGTTGCGGCGGATAGTTTCCGTTTTCTCTCCCGCAGCCAGGATGCCTACAACCTGATTTTTGCCGACCCCCCTTACAATCTCGACCGGTACGATGAAATTTATTCGCTTATTTTTACCAACAATCTCCTAAAAAAAGGCGGCTGGCTCATTTTGGAACACCCAGCCTCGTTCGATTTTTCACAAAAAGACTTTTTTGTTGAACATCGCCATTATGGAAAAGTAAATTTCAGTTTTTTTCAAGCTCCGTCTGCCTAAAGATACCGGCCATTCTTCTTTAATTTCTTAACCCACTCGATTTGCAAATATTGAATGTATTTACCCTTTTCAACATCCGT
>CBETNY010000126.1:0-5583 GCA_965537275.1 uncultured bacterium
CCATACCGAACCTGATCATTCGGGGAATTTAAAGAATCTTTTGAGAATTGCTCCAAAGGCTAAGGTGGTAGCTACCTCTGTGGCTATCCGGTACCTGAAAGATATGGTTGGTTTTGAATTTGAGGCACTGCCTGTGAAAGATGGCCATACCCTCGATTTGGGAAACAAAACCTTACGGTTTATTTCTGCACCCAATTTGCATTGGCCCGATACCATGTATACCTATCTTGAAGAAGATCGCCTGCTCTTTACCTGCGATTCGTTTGGATGTCATTATGCCGACGAACGGATGTTTAATGATGAAGTGGGCGATTTCAGCGAAGCTTTCCGGTATTATTTTGATGTGATTATCAAACCGTTTTCGCGCTTTATGATTCGTGCAATCGATAAGATAGAAAACCTTGATATTGTAAGCATCTGTCCCGGACATGGGCCGATTTTACGAAAAGATTTCGAAAAGTATATTCGTTTAACACGCCAATGGTCAGAAGAATACGTCAAGCAACCGGTAAAAAATAAAATTTTCATTCCCTATGTTTCGGCTTATCATAAAACCGGTTTAATCGCCGAAACCATTGCCAAGGGAATTAGCAAGGTGGGCGATTTTGATATTGAATTAATGGACATTGAACACACTTCGTTGGGAGAGCTTGAAATGAAACTGACCCAAAGCAATGCGCTTATTGTGGGAAGTCCCACCATCAACCAGAATATTCTATTGCCCATTTACCGATTGTTTTCGGTGGTGAATCCTTATCGCGATCATGGAAAACTTGCCGGAGCTTTCGGGTCCTACGGATGGAGTGGTGAAAACCGGAAAATGATTGCAGAGAATTTGAAAAATTTGAAATTCAACATTTTCGATGACGGTGTTTTTATTAAATTCAGTCCGGGTGAAGATGAGTTGAAGCAGGCCGAAGAGTATGGCATGGCCTTTGCAAAAGAAATGCTTAAAATTTAGAACGGTTTTCTTTTTTTGGCCGTTGAGTTTATTGAAAGTTATGCAAAAAAAACCATTAAAAAAAATCCTCTTTTGGAGTGTGATAGTCACTGAAATATTGTTGTCTGCAACGGTATTTGGCCAAAGTGAACGGAAAATGGCACGGACTTTCATCAAAGACCAAAAACCGGATAAAATTTTGCTTCTTCTTCCCGATTATGTGTATAAGTTTAATCAAAATAGCGACCTGTTGGATACCCTGTCCTATGCCAATGACCAGGAGAAGGAGGGGTTGTTATGGAAATATTCTCATTTTATTCAATACATTTCCGATTCCACTTTTAAAAAGCATCTTGAAAAAGGATATCGGGATGAAATAAAAGCTTTTGGCATTCAGGTGTTTGGTGCAGATAATACTGCGCAATTTTTTTCATCAGGTGGTAAAGGCTTTATTATCAATCTTGCTCAGATCGAGTTGGATGAAGATAATTATTTATATACCGATACGGCTTATGTAGAATCGTTGGCCTATGTATTTAAGAAAAAATTAAATGCACTGGATGTAAATATCTGGTTTGAAATTAGTAAGGTAAATGCCGCTAAAAATGATTCTACCGCACATCAGGTGTTGTTTGCTGAAAATCTGCTGACCGATCAGCTGGAGGGAGGATTTCAGCCTGATGAGACGGGTACTCATTTTACCTATCCTTACCGGATAGACCGCTTAACGCCGGATAAAATTTATGAGTTTACCGAAGATTTGGGACGAACCTATGCCGATTATACATTCGATTATATGCTGAACCGCTATCTCGATCGTCACATACCCCCGAAAGGACGATCCAAAAGATATTGGCGATACGATCCCTATCATAAACATTTGTTTATTGCCACAGACGACCGGTTTGTTCCATTGGAAAAATAATCTTACGATTGAGTCGGTTAATTTCGATACCCTGCCGGATTTTTCTTAATTTTGACCTGTATGAATGAAATCCTCATCTACGTACCGAAAATTACCAACCGGGTACGGTATGTCTTTCGGCTGGTCTTTAAAGAGTTGTTGAAAGTTCGTTACCGGCTTACCAAAGATTTGGATGCGTTTCAATCGGCCAATCAACCCAAAATGATGTATGGCCTTAAGGCTCATACCGATGATTTGTTTTTTCAATCGTGGGGTCTTTTGTTTGAGCGTGGCATACGGAGTCTCGATTATAATCCTTTGGTTTACAAGGGTGACAAAGCTTTTTTTCCGGTGTATGCCGAAGAGGCTGCTATGCCTTTCGATGTGTTTTCGGCCATCTTCTTTTTGGTAACTCGCTATGAAGAATATCTTCCCTTTGTAAAAGACAAGCACGATCGTTTTACTGCGCATTTGAGTTTGAGTAACCAATTGGGAATACTCCAAAAGCCCATGGTAAATATTTGGGTGCAAGAGATAAAACGAATGATTTCGGAGCGATATCCCGATTTTATTTTTCCGCAGAAACGATTTCGTTTTATTCCCACCTACGACATCGATATGGCTTGGTCGTATAAAAACAAAGGCTTTTTACGCAATTTAGGAGGATATTACCGCTCGTTGAGCCATCTTGATTTTGCGGAAATCAAACAACGAACAAAGGTACTCCTCGGAAAGGAAAAGGATCCTTTTGATACGTATGAATTACAAATGAGGTACAAGGAAGCGTACAAATTGCACCCCATTTATTTTATCTTGTTTGGCCAATATGGTCCTTTTGATAAAAATTTAAATCCCCGAAACCGGAAATTCAGGTTATTGATTAAGTGGTTGGCCGATTATGCAAAAATCGGGATCCATCCATCCTATGCTTCAGGAGATCATCCTGAATTTTTAAAAGAAGAACTTTTTTTTCTTGAAGATTTGTTGAAAAAAGACATCCACCGGAGCCGTCAACATTACTTGCGCTTTACGCTTCCCGATACGTTTCAAAACCTTCTTGAATACGACATCACCGACGATTATTCAATGGGCTATGCTTCGTTGCCCGGATTTAGAGCCGGTATTTGCGATACTTACCGGTTTTATGATCTTCTGCTGGAGGTGGAAACCAAGTTGCGAATTCATCCCTTTGCTGTGATGGATGGAACGTTGAAAGATTATATGCACCTTACCACTGCGGATGCGATTACCCAAATCAAGGAGCTGGTGGATGAAGTAAAAAAGGTCAATGGCACTTTTATCTCGCTTTGGCACAATGAATCGTTGAGTAATCAAAAGCGCTGGAAAGGCTGGCAGCAAGTGTATGAGTCGATGCTTGACATGACACGCGTGTAGTACATCAAATTAATCCTACGCTAATGATTCGCTATCTTACACAAAAACAACTTGATAAAAATAAATGGGATCATTGCATTCGCCATGCTTTTAATGGTAATATTTATGCTTTTTCATGGTATCTCGATCGGGTACATCCCGAATGGGAAGCCCTGGTAGAAGACGATTATGTGCGGATCATGCCCCTTACCGGTGCAAAAAAATTCGGGATTGGGTATCTTTTCCAGCCTTTTTTTACCCAGCAGTTGGGAATATTCTCAACCACCATTTTAAATGCTGAAGTCTGTGATAACTTTTTACTGCATATCCCTGACAAATACCGCTTTGCGCAAATTCAATTAAACAGCCATAATCACCCCTCCCCGGAAAAATGGCATACGGAGCTAAAATCAAATTTCTTACTTGACCTAATCCGGGATTACCGGAAATTATATGGAAAGTACAACTCCAATACAAAAAGAAATTTGAAAAAAGCGCAACACTCGGGTTTAAGTATTAGTGCCGGGCTAAAGCCCGAATTATTGGTTAATCTTTTTCGACAAAACAAAGGCAAGCAAATAGGACACTGGAAAAGCCAGCACTATCAACGACTAATCCGGCTTATGTATGAGGCAATGGCACACAATGCAGGTGAAATTTATGGTGCCTACAGCGATAGAAATGAACTTTGTGCCGCTGCCTTTTTCATGAAAACCGAAAGGGTAACAACCTTCCTCTTTTCAGCAACCAACCCGTTGGGAAGACAAACCGGAGCGATGACTCTGATTATTGATACGGTGATCAGACAAGGGGCTTCCACCGAAAAAATGCTTGACTTTGAAGGTTCGAACAATCCTGAATTGGCCCGGTTTTACAAAGGGTTCGGAGCCAGAGAGGAAAAATATATATTTTTGGAAATTAACAGATTACCCTTTGTAATCAAGCAATTTAAAGAAGCCAAAGATTGGTTGAAGGAACGGTTCATGAAATAAATTATTTTAAAATTTCTATAAGGATAAATTCTTGTATCTTTGTAATTCAATAGATCATCCAATGGTAAGAGTTTTAGGAAAAACAAATTCAATTTTTAATCAATTTCTTTCAGAGTTACGCGATCAGGATATACAGTCGAACCGGATGCGTTTTAGAAGAAACCTTGAGCGAATCGGCGAAATTTTCGCTTACGAAATCAGTAAAGAACTTGAATACGAAGAAAAAGAGGTGATAACCCCTTTGGGTACTGCAAAAATGAATTTGCTCAAAGAGCAACCGCTTTTGGCAACCATTTTGCGGGCCGGATTACCTTTACACCAGGGAATGCTCAATTATTTTGATCAGGCCGATAATGGTTTTGTTTCGGCTTATCGAAAGTACGATAAAGAGGAAGATTTTGTGATTAAATTGGATTATGTTTCTGCTCCCGGTGTAAAAGATAGGGTACTGATTGTCAGCGACCCGATGCTTGCTACGGGGGGATCGTTGATTGCCTCCATTAATGGGCTAATCGAAAAGGGGAATCCCAGGATAATTCACGTGGTTTCCGTGTTGGCAAGTCACGAAGGTATTGAAAATCTGAAAAAAAACTTTTCCAGGAAAAATTTGGTGATTTGGACCGGCGCCATCGACGATGAGCTTACGGCAAAAGCTTACATTGTGCCGGGGCTGGGCGATGCCGGCGATTTGGCTTTCGGCTGCAAAGAAGATTGATATGAAAAACCTAAAACTGGTTCGTGAAAATATCCGAATCTCATTGGGATCGATTAAAAATCATCTCGTGAGAACCATCCTCACGGTCATGATTATTGCCTTTGGGATTATGGCGTTGGTGGGTATTTTAACAGCCATCGATGCCGTTGAATATTTTCTCAATGACAATTTTGCCATGATGGGCTCAAACACCTTTAATATCAGAAATCGTTCACTACGGGTCCGAATAGGTGACCACCGGACAAAAGCCAACGCCTACGCACCCATTACCTATCGCCAGGCCGTGGAATTTAAAAAGCGTTATCAGTTTCCGGTGCTCACTTCCTTGAGTATTACCGGAACCGGAACGGCCACGGTAAAATACAAATCGGTTAAAACCGACCCAAATATTCGGGTGGTCGGTGCGGATGAAAATTATATTGCCACGGCAGGTCTCGAACTGGCGCAGGGACGTAAATTTCGAGCCGATGAAGTGCAGTCAGGCGACCATCTGGTTATTTTGGGAAGTGAAATTGCCACCAAATTATTTACGAAAAATGAGGATCCCATCGGAAAAATTATTTCTATAGGTCCCGGTAAATATAAGGTTGTGGGTGTTTTACAGGAAAAAGGCTCCAGCATCGGTTTTAGTGGTGACCGCACTTGTTTGTTGCCACTG
>CBETNY010000127.1:0-5574 GCA_965537275.1 uncultured bacterium
CTGGGAACCCGCAATTCATTAATTGTCGGATTTTCAATCCCCATGTCCATGTTGATGGCCTTTATGGTAATGGGCATTGCCGACTATAAAATCAATATGATTGTGTTGTTTGCCCTGATTCTTGCGCTGGGGATGTTGGTGGATAATGCCATTGTGGTTACCGAAAATATTTACCGGTTTGTACAACGGGGCTTTCCTGTGAAGGAGGCGGCAAAACAAGCCGTTGGCGAAGTAGCCATGCCGATTATCTCATCCACAGCTACTACGCTTGCCGCTTTTCTTCCTTTGGTATTTTGGCACAGTCTTATGGGCGAATTTATGAAATACCTCCCAATTACGCTGATTGTTGTACTGACGGCCTCATTGCTGAATGCTTTGGTAATTGTTCCGGTTCTTTTTGTTGATTTTTACAAACCCGGCGACAACAACCCCATACCCAAACCCCGTAAAAGTATTCTTATTGCGTCGATAATGATCGTACTGGCCATGCTTGCATTTATTGTGCATTGGAATACCATTGGTTCGTTGTTGGTGGTGGCAGCCATTATCGGTTTATTGAACCTCGCCTTTCTTACCAAACTGGCCATTTGGTTTCAAAAGGTCTTTTTGGTTTGGCTCGAAAATGTTTATCTACAATTCATTCGCTTTGCACTGCGCAAAAACAATTCGTATTGGATGATTATTGGCACCTTTTTGCTGATGTTCATCACCATTGCATTTTATTTCGGCACCAAACCAAAAGTGGACTTTTTTCCCAACTCGGACCCAAAGCTGATTAATGTGATTGCCGAAATGCCCATCAGTACCGATATTGAGGTTTCAGATTCTACCATGAGGGTACTGGAAGCAAAAGTATATCAGTTACTTAAACCTGATATGAATATTGTGAAATCGGTGCTTACCGTTACCGGAAAAGGCGCAGTGGGACAAAACGAAGGCTTTACCAGCCGCGGAGGAGCTCCCAATAAAGGCATCATTACCATCAATTTTGTTGATTTTCAAGACCGTCACGGGATCAATACCTTTACCATTATGCGACGCCTTACCGATAGTTTGGTGGGGAAATATCCCGGTGTAAACATTTCGCTGGAGAAACAACGGGAAGGACCGCCTGTGGGTTATCCCATCAACATTGAGGTAAGCGGTAAAAAGTTCACCACCTTGCTGTCGCTGACCGATTCTATTCAGCAGCTCATCAAATCGAAAAACATCCCCGGAATAGAAGGACTCAAAATCGATCTGGATGTGGGAAAACCTGAACTATTGGTGAAAATTGATCGCGATAAAGCCCGGCGCTTTGGGCTTTCAACCGGTCAAATTGGTGATGCCATCCGTACAGCGCTCTTCGGAAAAGACCTGTCCGATTTCAAAGAGGGAGAAGATGAATACAAAATCAGAATGCGATTGGATGACGCTTTCCGATACAACATCGACGATTTGATGAACCAACGGATTACTTTCCGCTCTCAATCAAGCGGTCGTATTATTCAGGTACCGATCTCTTCGGTGGTTTCGTATCGCTATGGCTCAACCTATGGCGCCATTACCCGTATTAACCGTAGTAGGGTAATCACCATCCATTCAAATGTGATTAAAGGGTATAATGCCAATGAAATCAACGTAAAGCTTAAAAAGCTACTGGCTCAATTTAAAATGCCTGCCGGATATAAATACAGCTTTACCGGAGAGCAAAAGGAACAGGCTGATGCCAGTGCCTTCCTCGGACAGGCCATGCTGATTGCGCTGGCACTAATAATGATTATTTTGGTGAGTCAATTTAATTCGTTTGTAAAACCCGCCATCATTATGTTTAGCGTATTACTGAGTACCATTGGTGTTTTTGGTGGCTTGGCCACTTTCCACATGGATTTTGTGGTGATGATGACCGGAATCGGCTTGGTTTCTCTTGCCGGTGTAGTCGTCAACAACGCCATCGTGTTAATCGACTACATTGGTTTGGTAAAACTGCGTAAGAAAAAAGAAATGGGGCTATCCGAAGAAGATGACCTACCCATGGATATTGCCAAAGAATGTATTGTTGAAGCCGGAAAAACACGGTTACGCCCTGTTTTGTTAACCGCCATCACAACCATTTTGGGATTAATCCCACTGGCAATTGGATTAAACATTAATTTCATGACTCTGCTGAGCCAATTCGATCCACAACTTTTCTTTGGAGGTGACAATACCGCATTTTGGGGACCCATGTCGTGGACCGTAATTTTTGGCCTGAGTTTTGCAACATTCCTCACCCTGATTATTGTACCATCAATGTATCACGCACTTTACACGGCAAAAGTTGCCATGAAAAAAGTGATAAAAAAAATGTAACGAAAAGTTAAACAGCACTGTATTTTGAAACATTGAATGGTTTAAAGCCGTTTTTCGGGATGCCCCCCTTAAAACGGCTTTTCTTTTTTCAGTTCACCATTTTATCTATTATCTTTGCTCATCCCGTTCATTGAATAAAATTCGACCATCGCTGAATTTTATCGGTATTGGAAACCTTTAACGAATGTTTAAACTATGCGACTACATAAAAACATCAACATCTATTGCGAAAACACCAAAACAGAAAAATCATATCCCATCGGTTCTACCCTGCAAGATGTTATTGATGATCAAAAAATAGATATTGGCTTCCCCATTTTAGGAGCCATGGTCAATAACACCCTAAAAGAGTTGGATTACATGATTTATAAACCGAAAACCGTTCGGTTTATTGATTATCGCCATCCCGACGGCAAAAGGATGTACCTGCGTTCTCTCTCCATGGTATTGTTCAAAGCAGCCATCGACCTGTATCCCGATTACAAATTAAAAATTGAGCACACCATTTCGAAAGGGCTTTTTTGTGAATTGGAAGACATTTTTATTGAACATCCGCAAGAGGAGGTCGTGCGTAATTTACGCCGGCGCATGCGCGAAATTATTGAAAGCGACCTGCCTTTTGAAAGAGAGGAGATCAGAACAGAACTGGCCTTACGAATTTTTAAAGAATTCGACCTGGAAGATAAATGCACGCTCATGAAAACGCGCCGGCAATTCTACAGCTCAGTGTATAAACTGGACGATGTGGTGAATTACTTTTATGGATATCTGGTTCCTTCTACAGGCTACCTGAAACATTTTGATTTGGTAAAATATTATGATGGGATTCTGGTGGTGATGCCCAAAAAAGAGGACCCCGAAACTTTAGAAGAGGTAGTCATCCAGGATAAATTATTTGAAGTTTTCCACGAATTTAAAGATTGGGTTGAAATTATTGGTGTTCCCGATGTAGGGCAACTAAACCTGGCAACGCAAGAGGGAAGAATCGGCCAAATCATTAAAATTTCGGAAGCCTTGCAAGAAAAAAAACTGGCTTGTATTGCCGATATGGTGAACCGCCGGAAAGAGGATGTGCGGGTGATTTTAATATCTGGCCCTTCCTCTTCAGGTAAAACTACTTTTGCCAAACGTCTTTCGGTTCAATTGTGTGTGCTTGGTTTTAAACCGGTGGTTCTTTCAATGGATAATTATTTTGTTGACCGCCAGTTAACGCCACGCGACGAAAACGGGAATTACGATTTTGAAAGTCCGTTGGCGCTTGATATTCAATTGTTCAATCAAAACCTCCTGGATTTGTTTGCCGGAAAAGAGATTCAATTACCCAAATTTTCCTTTTCCGAGGGCAAACGCCATTACGATGGAACCACTTTAAAGATGGAAAAAAACAGCCTTCTCGTGGTGGAAGGTATCCATGGTCTTAACCCCATCGTATCGGAGATGATCCCTGCAAAGCGAAAGTTTAAAGTTTATGTATCGGCACTCACCCCGCTGAACATTGACGCGAACAACCGTATCCCCACCACCGACAACCGTCTGATACGCAGAATGGTACGCGACAGTCTCTATCGGGGATACTCGGCCCTGGAAACCTTGCAACGATGGCCCAGTGTCCGCAAAGGCGAAGAAAAACATATTTTTCCTTACCAGGAAGAAGCCGATGTGATGTTTAATACAGCCCTTTTGTTCGAGTTGGGCGTCCTCAAAAAATGGGCAGAGCCTTTGCTTAAAGAGGTTCCACCCATTGTGCCGGAATATTCCGAAGCACGTCGATTACTCAAATTTTTCGGCTATATCCTTCCCATCGCCGAAAAAGAGATTCCGCCTACCTCCATTCTACGGGAATTTTTGGATGGTAGCAGCTTCGACTACTCATAAAAAAACGGAAATCAGATTTTTAATTCTTTATTCTGTCTCTTTAGCCTTATTCCAATAGGCATCCATCTCGTCGAGACTCATATCCTGTACCGATTTTCCCTCTTTTTTTGATTCGGTTTCAATAAATTGAAAACGCCGGATAAATTTCCGGTTAGTTCGTTCCAGCGCATCATCAGGATTCACACCCAAATAGCGGGCATAGTTCGTTAAGGCAAACAGTAAGTCGCCCAACTCATCTTCTATTCGATCTTTTGATTTGCCCTGATCAACCTCCTCCTTAAGCTCCTCCATTTCTTCTAAAACCTTCTCCCACACCTGTTCGCGCGATTCCCATTCAAACCCGACTCCTTTGGCCTTTTCCTGCATTCGGTACGCCTTCAATAAAGGAGGCAGCGATTTTGGCACACCCGACAATACCGACTTTTTCCCTTCCTTCAGCTTCAGCTTTTCCCAATTATCAGCCACATCATCGGCACTCGAAACTTTTACATCACCATAGATATGCGGATGCCTGAAAACCAACTTATCGGAAATGCCTTCCAGCACATCTTTGATATCGAAGGCTCTCTTCTCCTCACCAATTTTTGCATAAAACACAATATGCATAATCAAATCACCTAGTTCTTCGCGTATCCCTTTTAAATCGTTATCTAAAATAGCATCCGACAATTCGTAGGTTTCTTCCAGGGTAAGGTGTCGCAAACTTTCAATTGTTTGTTTTTTATCCCACGGACAATCGCGACGCAAATCATCCATTATTTGTAACAACCGCTCAAAAGCTTGTAATTTCTCCGGCATGGGCGCACCAAAAGCCCTCTTTTTTTTCTCCACGTGTAGATTTTTTGCAAAAGTACAAAAACCGGGCTTCAATTTTCCAGACTTACTATCTTTGCATTATGCTGAGAAAAGGAATCAAACGTAAGATATGGATCATCGGAATGATGATAGGGCTCGGTTTCGGATTTCGTCCCGCCCTGGCACAAAAAGCACCAAAACTGCTCCGTCTTGAAATTCCTTCAGCACTTGCACCGGGTTCATACCGGTTGGCACCTTTGTCAGATAATGGCTTCCTCATTTTCTACCGCGGCCGGTCGCTGACAGAAAACAAAAAAAGAAAATGGTATTTTGGTTTATTCGACAAGCATCTTCAACAACAATGGCTGCGCGAAATTCCACTTCCCAACAAGCTGATGTTTGTTCAACAACAGCTATACCAAAACAAACTCTATCTGTTGTTTAAAAATATTGACCGCATCAAACGGGGACAGGGATATTATGAGTTACTCATTTATGATGTTGCCTCACAAAAGTTTTCGGAAACCAATGGAAACATACCGGCCCAATCACAAATTTATGCTTTTAAAATAA
>CBETNY010000128.1:0-5559 GCA_965537275.1 uncultured bacterium
TTATCGGACAACACTATTTTAGTTAAAAATAAACGACGCATAAAATGGAAAATCAAACCCTAATTTTAGTTGTGATGCTGGTTTACATCTCGCTGCTGATGCTGTGGGGTGTATTTCAGGGCAGAAAAGTCAAGACAGACAGCGATTTTGCCATTGCCGGACGCGCCTTGCCGGGATGGGTAGCTGCGTTATCGGAACGTGCCACCGGCGAATCGTCATGGGCGTTGCTGGGTTTGCCCGGTGCAGCGTATGCCATGGGGCTTTCCGAGATATGGACGGCTGTTGGCTGTGTGGCAGGCATTGTTACGGCATGGGCCTTGTTAGCCTGGCGCTTGCGCGATGCAGCCGAAAAATATAATGCCACCACGTTTACCGGATTTCTTGCCCGTTCACATCCCGATAAAGCGAAATGGATTCGATTGGTTTCCAGTGCATCCATTGTCTTCTTTTTCTTTTTTTATGTGGGGGCACAATTTCTTGGAGGAGGGAAAACCCTGCATACCATGTTTGGCCTGGATGCACGAAGCGGCATGCTCATTACGGCAGCCGTCATTATTCCCTACACCATTTACGGAGGATTCCGTTCGGTGGTTTACACCGATGTGGTACAAGCCCTCGTCATGATTGTTGCTCTGGTGGTGGGTCCCCTGGTAGGGATTTTTTATCTGGCCCACCACCCTGAAGTATATGCACAGAGCATGGGACAAGCCCTGGCCCAATCGGGCCCATCCTTTACTTCCCTGTCAGGAGCGGCTTCCGGGTTTTCCATTGGCGTGGTAATTGTTGGCGGTTTTTCATGGTTCTTCGGCTATTTAGGAGGCCAACCCCAATTAAGCACCCGCTTTATGGCCATTCGCGATGCCCGGCAGGCCAAATATGCCCGGATGGTTGGAATTACCTGGACCTTAATCGCCTATATCGGCGCCTTGTCCATCGGATGGATTGGGCTTGCCATTTTTGGTCCGGAGGGCAGTATGGGAGGTTTGGCCGATCGTGAATTTGTCATGCCTGCCGTGATGTTGAAAATCTTTCATCCTGTTTTCGCAGCCATCTTAATTACAGGGGCCATTGCCGCCATGATTTCCACGGCCGATTCGTTATTAATTCTCTCGGCGACCGAATTTTCCGAAAATATCCTAAAACCCTTTCTTGGAAAAGACAAAACCATCAGCACCCGGCACAACCTGTTCATTTCGAGAATAATTACCGCATTGCTGGCCATCATCGCACTCATCATTGCCTGGTTTACGGGCAAGGGAACCTTTATCTTTACTTTGGTCAGTTATGTTTGGGCAGGCATTGGCGGAACTTTTTCGGTGGTCATTTTACTGACCCTTTTCTGGAAAAGGTATCACGGCAAAGCCGTCGTGGTCACCATTGTTTACGGCATTGGATTCACCATTCTTTGGATTAATACCGGTATGGAACAAGTCATCAGTTCACGCCTCATGACCTTTGTCACTACCCTGATAGTGGCTATACTGTCCGGTATCCTTTTGAAAAAGGACAACTAAAAGCGCTATCAATCCAACAGCTGATTGTGCCAATAATTTTTTAACTTCGCAAACAGAAAAGAGAATAAAGCATGATCCACATAGCGCTTGTCAATCCTTATCCGGTTTTTTGCGATGGTTTAAAATCGCTTCTCAAGGATGCGGATGAAATCCAGCTTATCAACAGTTTTAGCACCATTGACGAATTAATTCAATATCAAAGCGATACACCTATCCATGTGGCTTTAATTACTGTTTTCTCCACTGCGGCAGACCAAATTGAATCTTTTAAAAAATTGTCGCAATTTTTCCCGAAGATGAAGCTGCTGTTGCTTTCGATGGTCAAGGATGAAAATTTCATATTAAAAACCATCAAGGCGGGCGTAAAAGGACATTTAAGCAGCGATACCGACCGCTCAGAAATCATTGAAGCCATTTACACCCTGAGAAATGGTCATGAGTATTATGCCAAAACCATCACCGACATCTTACTTCACAGCTATTTAAGCGATCAGAAGATTGGCCCTGACGAAAAGGAAAACAAGATGAAATCGCTGTCGCCCCGCGAATTAGAGGTGCTGACTTTGTTTGCCGAAGGGATGTCGAACCGTCAAATTGCTGAAAAACTATTTATCAGCGTGCGTACGGTGGAAACGCATAAAAATAACATCATGAAAAAAATCGAATTAAAAACGACCGTGGACTTGGTGAAATTTGCCATTAAAAACAACATCATTCAGGTAGATTGATCAACTACTTTCATGGTGAATGTCACAAAGGGAGCACACAAACTTTATCAAACAAATTTCTCAATCAATTCCACCAACCGGCTTGAATAGCCCATTTCGTTGTCGTACCAGGCCACCACTTTTACCAGTTTATTTTTATCGCCCAAAACAGCCGTAAGGTTGGCATCGAAAACCGCCGAATAAGGATTTCCCAGGATATCGACCGAAACAATCGGATCTTCGGTGTATTGCAATATACCTTTTAAGCGCCCCCGGGCAGCCCGTTTAAAAGCAGCATTGATTTCCTCGATACTGGTTGATTTTTTCAAAGTACAAGTCAAATCGGTCAACGAGCCATCAGGCACAGGCACGCGAATACCGGCTCCTCCCAGGTTGGCTTTCAGATGGGGAAATATTTTTCCGGCCGCTTTGGCTGCGCCTGTAGTGGTTGGAACGATGGAATAGGCCGCCGCCCGGCCCCGTCGCCAATCTTTATGGGGCCCATCCACAATGTTTTGGTCCTTGGTATAAGAATGCACCGTGGTCATAAAAGCTTTGTCAATACCCCACAGTTCATCGAGAATCATTATTAGCGGTGCCACATTGTTGGTGGTACACGAAGCGTTGGAAATAATGACATCATTTTTATCAATAACATCATCATTTACCCCCAAAACAACATATTTAACATCGTCGCGTTCGCCTTGGGCCGGAGCTGAAATAATGACTTTACGGGCCCCCGATTGTTCCACATGTTTGATGGCTTCATCGCGGTCGACAAACTGCCCGGTGGATTCGATTACCACATCAATGTTCAATGCTTTCCAGGGAAGTTTGGCGGGATCGGGTTCGCTCAACACCAGTATTTTCTTCCCATTCACATAGATATGGCCATGGTTGTGTTCCACCTCACCATCAAAAGCACGCTGAACGGAATCGTATTTTAAAAGATGAGCCAGATTGGCGGCGTCGGTGAGGTCGTTGATGGCAACAACCTCCATATTGTCTTTTTTTTGGATATTTCTAAAAGTGATTCGACCTATTCGGCCAAAACCATTGATGGCTACACGAATTTTTGACATGTGCTGTAATTTGGCCACAAATGTAAAAAATAAAAACCCGAGTTTCGGAAAACCCGGGTCTAAATAAAGTAAAAATAGAATGAAAGAAATTATTTATCTGAAGATTGTTGGGCCTGACCCTCATGTAATCCCAGATCGCCGTAGTCACTGGTATAACCGTAAATGTGATCGAGTTTCACTTTATAAAGTTTCTTCAGATGATTTCGTTTTAACTTTAAGGTAGGTGACAATTCACCGGTTTCGGTGGTCCAATCACGGCAAGTCAGTTCAAATTTTTTCACCTGACGGTGTCGACCCAGTGTACTATTGATTCGATCGACCTCCTGCTGGTAGCGTTCGAGCACTTTCGGATGTCGAATCAAATCGGTATTGTCTCTGAATTTCACATTGTTTTTGAAACACCAGCCGTGCAGATAATGAAAGTTCGGGCTGATGATGGCGGCAGCAAATTTTTCGCCCTCACCCACCACCAGAATCTGCTCAATCAAGGGTGATTCTTTAAACCGGTTTTCTACAATTTGAGGCGCCACATATTTTCCGGTAGAGAGCTTAAATATCTCTTTTTTGCGGTCGGTAATCCACAAATTTCCATTTTCAATTTTCCCGATATCACCGGTATGGAAATAACCCTCTTCATCAATCACCTCTTTGGTTTTTTCCGGATCTTTATAATAGCCCACCATCAAATTGGGGCCTTTCATCAAAATCTCACCATCATCAGCCATTTTCACCTCCACATGATCAATCACCGGCCCTACACTACCGGCTTGCATATTTGGATATTCGCCCCAATTGACGGATATCACAGGCGAAGTTTCGGTAAGTCCATAGCCCTGGGCTATCTTGATTCCCACAGCGCTGAATAATTTTGCCAAACGAACCTGCAAAGCCGCACCTCCCGAAATAATTACTTTCAACTCGCCACCCAGGGCTTCATTCCATTTGCTGAAAATTAATTTTCGGGCAATGGCCAATTTCAAATTATAGGCAAAACTGCGTTTGGCCGGATTATCTTCATAGTTCATCCCCACTTCCACAGCCCAATCAAAAAGGCTCCGTTTGATCCCGGTCAACTCTTTTCCCTTAAGTGCAATCTTATCATAGAGTTTCTCCAATACACGCGGCACGGTAGCAAAGCCATGTGGATGCACCTCGTTAAGATTTTCACCGATGGTATCAATACTTTCAACATAATAGACATCCAGACCTTTCGCTTGTACCAGATAGTTCACCATTCGTTCCAACACATGGCACATGGGCAGGAAGCTTAGCCAACGATCGCCGGCCACTACGGGCAACAATTCCCTGGTATCCATCACATTACTCATAAAATTATTATGCGTAAGCATGACCCCTTTTGAACGTCCGGTGGTGCCTGAAGTGTAAATGATGGATAACAAATCATCTTTTGAGATACCGGCTTTTATTTGGGGAAGCTCTTTCTCAAATTTCGCTTTGTTTTTCTTTCCCAACTCAACAATTTCACTCCAATGATGGACTCCCTCCAACTTATCATAACTATAGATGGACTCAATTTTGGGAACTTCCTTTAGATGAGGTTCAATTTTATCGTAATATTCCTGAGAAGAAACAATTACCATTCTGGCTTCCGAATGTTCCAGGATATAACGATGCTCACGGGGCCCGATGTTTGGATATACCGGAACATGAACCACACCAATCTGGCCCATACCCATATCGGCAAAATTCCATTCGGGACGGTTGTTTGAAATGGTCAGGATTTTGTCACCTTTTTTAAATCCCAGCGCCAATAAGCCATAGCTGAAATTGTCAGCATATTCTTTGTATTGGTTGGTACTGAAATTTTCCCATTTTCCATTTCTTTTGATGGAGAGGGCAACTTCATGATTGTGTTCGATGACATTTTGGTCAAGAATGTCAAAGTTTCTTTCAAGTTTCATGGTCTATATTTTGATTAATTGTGACTGATCAGTTTTCGGATCTGCAAAATTTGGCTCTTAAAGCTGCCAAATCTTATTGTTAACTTAAACCCAGATCGCCAAATTCGTCGGTATATCCATAAAGTTTATCAAGTTTTACCTTATACAACTTTTTCAGATGGTTTCGTTTTAATTTCAAAGTGGGCGAAAGTTCTCCGGTTTCCGTGGTCCATTCACGGCAAGTCAGTTCAAATTTTTTCACCTGACGGTGTCTTCCCAATGTTCGATTAATACGATCGACCTCTTCCTGATAACGTGCGATAACCCTGGGGTGGTGAATCAAATCGGTATTATC
>CBETNY010000129.1:0-5552 GCA_965537275.1 uncultured bacterium
AAAATCATTTTGATTGCTTTTGCATTAATATGGATTTCATGTTTGACAATATTGATAGTCGCATTGACTGACATATATCCAAACAATCCTTTCAAAGAATATAGGCTTATTGTAGGCATTTTATTTATTGCCATTACAGGATTCCTTAGAATTGCATTTAAACAGATATTTAATACAAAATCCAATTGAAAAAATTTAAAAACAACCGCTAACATTTTATAAATTTCAGGGTTGCGTTCGTGGTGCACCAGCTGTGCATCCCTGCACATTTCAAGTCGATAACCCCGCAATCTACCCCAACAATCTATAAATGGCCTTAATAAACAACCAATAAAATAATTTTTGTCCCTCTGCGTAACTGCGGAAACCGTCTATATCGAATAATTTTGCTACTTTTGGCGTGCAATAAGCATAATCATTTCATGGAATATTCCTGACCCATTAAAAATAGGAGGCAAGCCTGTGATAGAAACAGTAAAATTAGGCGGACGTCTGAAATGGCACCACATTCACCAACCCTCCGAGGACGATTTTCAATCACTGGAACATCAGTTTCACTTCCATTCGCTCGACCTGGAAGACTGCCGTCAAACCAATCAGCGACCGAAGATTGACATCTACGATGATTACTATTTTATGATTTTACATTTCCCGAATTTCGATAAACAGAACCGTTTTATCAAACCCAAAGAGGTAAAAATATTTTGGGGAGAGGACTTTATCATTACCGTTGGAAAATCGCACTGGGTAGTCGATACGCTTTTTCATGAAGCCAAAGAACAAGAGGAAAAAGGAGAAGATTTTGAAATAGGTACTTCTGACGCTTTGCTCTACACCCTCATGGAACGCCTGATGATTCAAACCATTTACCTGTTGCGGAAGGTGGGATTGGAACTGGAGCTGATTAACCGCGAACTTTTTAGTACGCGTCCCGAAACCATTATCGAACGTTTATCCGTTACCCGCAAAAATATTATTGTCCTCAACACCATGCTCAAACCACAACTTCGTGTGTTTAACAAATTTGAATCGGGAAGTATCGAAGGGTATGCCGACAACATGGAAGATTACTGGGGTAATATTCTTGACTATTACAACAAGATGTGGGATATGACCGAAGATTACGGCGAGTTGATTGAAGGGTTGTCCACCACTTTCGACTCCATGCAGACCAACAAAACCAACGAAATCATGAAGATTCTTACGCTGATTTCATCGATTGTTTTGCCGCTTACTTTTCTTACGGGTTTGTATGGGATGAATGTAAACCTTCCGCTTCAGCATCAAGAGAATGCCTTTTGGGTACTCATAGTGGTGATGGTGGTTTTGTGCGTAGGTATGATTGCCTATTTCAAGAAAAAACACTGGATGTAACCGGTGTTAATCCTGCTTTTTATTTAGTATATCTGTTTGTCGCTGAATGGATTCGTGATGAATCAACCCCAAAAGTTTTTTTAGGAAATTTTCTTCCAGTCCCAGGTGCACCCCTATCGAAATCCGGTCAAGAATCATGCCTGCCCATCGTTTCATCTGTAAGATGGTGATGTTGTTGTCGCGCTTATATTCACCAATTTCATCCGTAAGCTCCATCCGTTTGGATAAAATCTGAAGCAATTCACCATCCAGTTTATCAATTTCGGTGCGCAATTTTTCCAATTGGTGTTCAAAAACCGGGGTTCCGGTTCGTTTTCTTAAAACCAGATGATGGAGCAGGGTGTTTAATTCGTCAGGTGTGATTTGTTGCGCTGCGTCCGTGAAGGCGGCTTTCGGGTTTTCGTGGGTTTCAATCATCAAGCCGTCCATTTCCAAATCGAGGGCCTTTTGAGAAATATCCTGCAAAAGATCACGCCGGCCACAAATATGGCTGGGATCTACAATGATAGGCAGCTCAGGAATTAACCGCTTGAGTTCGATGGGGATTTCCCACATGGGCGCATTTCGAAAAGGTGATTTTTCAAAATAGTGAAATCCCCGGTGAATGGCCATGATATGATGAATTCCGGATGAATAAATCCGTTCAATGGCGCCTACCCAAAGTTTTAAATCGGGAATAATGGGGTTTTTTACCAGGATGGGAATGCCCGTTCCCCTTACTGCTTCGGCAATTTCTTGCACGTCAAAAGGATTTACCACGGTGCGTGCACCAATCCACAACATATCGACCCCGTTTTTTAAGGCGGCAACCGCATGGGCCGGCTTGGCTACCTCAACGGTGGTTAAAAGTCCGGTTTCTTTTTTAACTGCACTGAGCCATTCGAACCCTTTTTCTCCTACGCCTTCAAAAGCCCCGGGTCGTGTTCGTGGTTTCCATAATCCTGCCCTGAAAACTTTAACCTCCGGAATTTTAGCCAGTTGTCGGGCTGTGTTGAGCATCTGTTCGCGGCTTTCGGCACTACAGGGGCCTGCAATAACCAGCGGAAAGGTGTCGGCATTCCAAAGGCTTTTTGATAGTTCTATTTTTACATCGGTACTCACGCTGCAAAATTAATGAAATGTGCGGGCTTTTGTGTGCTTTCTGCAGGATATTGAAAACCCGTTTTAGTTTCGTACATTTGCCGTCTTGAAATGCTTACAAAGGATTAATTATAAATGAATTTCAAAGAATTACAACTGAACGATACACTGCTTGAGGCTTTGTCGTTTATGGGTTTCGAAGAGGCAACCCCCATTCAGGAACGTGCCATTCCTGCCATTCTCGAACACAAAGACCTGATTGCTTGTGCCCAGACCGGAACAGGCAAAACAGCCGCTTTTATTTTGCCGGTGCTCAACGCATTACTGGCCGAAAAAGAACATCGTCAAACCAAAGTGCTGGTGATCGTTCCCACCCGCGAATTGGCGATTCAAATCGATCAGCAGATTCAGGGTTTCTCCTATTTTACCAATGCCGAATCCATTGCCATTTATGGAGGAGGAAGCGGTTCGGAATGGGATCAGCAAAAACGTGCCCTCACCTCGGGAACCGAAATTATTGTGGCGACTCCGGGAAAACTGATTTCACACCTGAATATGGGTTATGTGAAATTTGATCATGTGAAATATCTTATTCTTGATGAAGCCGATCGGATGCTCGATATGGGGTTTCACGAAGACATCCAAAAAATTATTACCTATCTGCCTAAAGAACGACAAACCTTGATGTTTAGCGCCACCATGCCGCCAAAAATCAAGCAGCTTGCCAAAAAAACATTGCACAACCCGGTAGAAATTACCATCGGGTTGTCAAAGCCTGCCGAAGGGGTCTTGCAGGCTGCTTACCTTACTTACGAAAATCAAAAAACGCCCTTAATCAATAGCCTCATTGCCGACAAACCAGCCGTGAAAAGCATTTTGATTTTTAGTTCAACCAAAAAGAAAGTCAGCGAAATTGTCAAAGGGCTTAAAAACAAACAATACCGGGTGGAAGGCATTTCTTCCGATTTGGAACAAAAACAACGGGAGGAGGTTTTGCGCGATTTCCGGTCAAAACGTATCCGTGTGCTGGTGGCTACCGATGTGCTGAGCCGTGGAATTGATATTAAAGACATTGACATTGTGATTAATTATGATGTCCCCGGTGATGCCGAGGACTATGTGCACCGCATAGGACGTACGGCGCGTGCCGCAAGCACAGGATTGGCTATTACCTTGATTAACCAGGATGATATGTATAAATTTCATCGCATTGAAGCGCTGATTGAAAATGAGGTGATGAAGCTCCCACTGCCCGCCGAATTGGGTGAAGGACCTAAATGGGCACCGAAAAATCGCCCGTCCTATTCCTATGGAAAGAAACGTTTTCCCTCCAAAGGCGGAAAAAGGGATAACCGGAGAAGAAGCGATGGAAGAAACCGTGGAAAGCGATAAATTGCCGGAAGGAGAAATAAAAAACCCCTGGAAGTGATTAACTATCAGGGGTTTTTATTTTATTCAGAAGTGGTACCACCTGGAATTGAACCAGGGACACACGGATTTTCAGTCCGTTGCTCTACCAACTGAGCTATGGTACCAACGTTTTTGGAGCGGCAAAAATACGTTTTTTTTTAATTATGCAAAACAAATCATTAAAAAAGTTAAAAAATATGTTTATGTGCACGTAACCAGTGGAAGCTATGTTCAATAAACGTATTTTTGTAGCTTAAATATTTAAACGCAATTTGAAACTGGTCATCGACATAGGAAACACAAGGGCCAAAATGGCTGTTTTTGAAGGGGATGAAATCCTTGATGTGGTATACGCAGCAAACCTGCAAGTGGACCAAATTAAGGAAATGACTCTTCGCTATCCTGCTATTCGCGCAGTTATTTTATCTGCGGTGAAACGTTATGCCGATGCCATCGATTTGTTTTTGGATAATCACTTTCAGTATATAAAACTGGACCACAACACCCCGCTTCCCTTTGTGAATTTATACCAAAGTCCACAAAGTCTCGGAAAAGACCGAATGGCCATTGCAGCTGCCTGCCTCCGGTTGTTTCCAAATGAGCATGTGTTGGCTATTGTGGCCGGTACCACGGTTACTTACGATTTTGTCAACCGAAACGGCGAATATTTGGGAGGTAGAATAAGTCCCGGATTGTCCATGCGACTGAAAGCCCTGCATGTATTTACCGACCGGTTGCCTTTGGTAAATATTGATGATGAAAAGGAGCCGCTCCCGCTAATCGGAGCTAATACCACCCAAGCCATCTCTTCGGGAGTATTAGGTGGATTAATCAGTGAAGCCGAGGGAGTGATTGATCAGGCAAAACATACTTTTGATGACTTAAAAGTGATCGTCGGGGGTGGCGATTATAAATATTTTGATAAAAGATTAAAAAATAACATCTTTGCAGCACCAAATATTGTGTTGGTCGGTTTGAAGGAAATTTTACGGTTTAATGAAGAAAAATAAGATTTATATTTTTGTTGGTTTGATGTTTATTACACTGACAATGAGCGCCCAGGATATTAATTCGCCCTATTCGCGTTTTGGACTTGGACAGCAATACGGGCAGAATGTAAGCACCAAACTGCAAAGCATGGGGGGTGTTTCGTTGGCGGTTTCCGATCCTTATTTGATCAATTCGGCCAATCCTGCATCGTATGCCAGTTTCGATTCGGCTACTTTTGTTTTTCAGGCCGGCCTTTTGGGCAACTCTACCAAATTGCAAAATACCAGCACGGTAATCAACTCAAATTATGCCAGCTTAAGTACGGTAAGCATGGGATTTCCCATAAACAAATGGTGGCATATGAGTTTGGGTGTAACCCCGTTCAGTAAAACAGGATACGATACCCGGGTGACCCATAGTGTAACCAACTATGCTGATGTTTATAACGACCGGTGGGGCGAAGGTGGGATGAACTATTATTACATTGGAAACGGATTCAAACTGGGAAAAAATTTAAGGCTGGGGGTGAATGCCAATTATTTATTTGGCAACTCACGCGCTTATAATTTGGTTTATTTTCCCGATTCGATTTATTTGTTGGGAACGCAAACAGAAGATTATACCCGCGTGGGTGGTTTTGTGTTTGATTGGGGTTTGCAATATGACATTCATTTTAAGGATAAGCAAACATTAACCCT
>CBETNY010000130.1:0-5539 GCA_965537275.1 uncultured bacterium
TTGTTCAGTCTTGTGTTTTTTGTTTCAATACTGTTTAACATTTTTTCGGTCGCCTTGATGGCGGCTACTGTTTGGTCGGCATCAAGACCTTTTGTGGAAAAAGAATGGCCGTCGATTTCCCAGTGAATGGTTGTTTCGACCAGGGCATCGGTTTTTCCGCCGGGGGGGATGGAAACGCGGTAATCGGTTAATCTTGGCCTTTTTTTATCGATACGATCGTAAATATTCCACAAAGCTTTCATGAAAGCATCATATTGGCCGTCACCCATGGCGTTGCCTTCGTGCAATTTTCCGTCAATCTCAATCTGGAGGCTGGCTGAGGGGCGCATGCCATGCGAAAGGGATAGCGAATAATTTTTGATAAAAACATGGTAATCATCAATTCCGTTATCCAACACATCGGCAATGATGTAAGGTAAATCATCTTGTGTAATGCTTTCTTTTTTATCACCCAATTCAATGATACGGGCAGTGAGCCGTTTTAATGATTCCGTATCCAGGTTCAGGCCGAGTGCTTCCAGGTTTTTCTTAATGCTGGCTTTCCCGGATAGTTTTCCCAACGCATATTTTCGTTTGCGTCCGAATCGTTCAGGCAACAGTTTGTTGAAATAAAGGTTGTCCTTGCTGTCGCCATCGGCATGGATTCCGGAAGTTTGTGTAAAGACATTTTCTCCGATAATTGGTTTGTTAACAGGAATTCGGATGCCTGAAAAGCGCTCCACAAGTTTGCTGGCTTTGTTGATGTTGGCTTCCTTTATTTGTGTTTTCAAACCCAGATGGTCGTGAAGCACCCCAACAATGCTGGACAAGGGTGCATTTCCGGCTCTTTCGCCTAAACCATTTACGGTGGAATGAATTCCCTTTACACCGGCTTTTACGGCAGCCAGTGCATTGGCTACCGATAAATCGTAATCGTTATGAGCATGAAAGTCGAAGTGTAATTCAGGGTATGCATCGACAATCTTTTTGCAAAAGGTATAGGTCTGATCGGGATTAAAGATTCCGAGGGTGTCCGGTAACATAAACCGGTTGATCTCCTCCTCTTTCAGGGCATCCAACATATAAAAAACATAATCGGGTGATGATAACATCCCATTGGACCAGTCTTCGAGGTAAAGGTTTACCTTGATGTCCTTTTGCCGGGCACGGTTTACCATTTGTTTGATGTCTTCAACATGTTGCTCGGGTGTTTTCCGAAGCTGTTTTTCAAGGTGGCGCAACGATCCTTTACTGAGCAGGTTGAGCTGTCTTAATCCACTATCGTGAATCCATTGTATCGATTTCTCTCCATCGATAAAACCAAGTACTTCAATGTGTTCCAAAAATTTGTTCTGCCTGGCCCAGGAGGCAATCATTTTGGCGGCTTCAAATTCGCCTTTTGAAACACCGGCTGAGGCTATTTCTACCCGGTCGACACCCAATTCGGAGAGCAAAAATTTAGTTAGATGGAGCTTTTCTTTGGGCGAAAATGAGATGCCCTGCGTCTGTTCCCCGTCACGCAGGGTCGTATCCATGATTTCCAGTTTCATCTTGTTGATTTTAGTTGTTCAAAAGCCAATATTTTATCTTTCTTACTCAACAGAAAATCAATATCATCATAGCCGTTGAGGAGGCATGATTTTTTGTATGGGTTGATGTCGAATTGAGTTTGCTCACCGGTAGCCGGAATTGAAATTTTTTGTTGTTCCAAATCCACTTCTACCTCTGTTTTCGGATTGTTTTCGATGGCGGTAAAAAGTTGTTTTAAAAACGATTCGGAGACCTGAACGGGCAGCAAGCCATTATTTAATGCGTTATTTTTAAAAATATCGGCAAAGAAGCTGGAAATAACGACTTTAAAACCATAGCCCACCAGGGCCCATGCGGCATGTTCGCGACTTGATCCACTTCCGAAATTCTTGCCGGCCACCAGTATTTGGCCCTGATAGCGGGAATCGTTCAGCACAAAATCGTGGATTAAACTTCCGTCTTTGTGATATCGCCAATCACGAAATAGATTGTCGCCAAATCCCTCACGGGAAGTAGCCTTTAGAAATCGTGCAGGAATAATTTGGTCGGTATCTACATTTTCAACCGGCAACGGAATACAAGTGGAGGTTAGTTTTATAAATTTTTCAAGTGTCATTTTTTTACATTTTAAGATGATTAATCAATCAAATCCTGGGGATTGGTTATTTTCCCGGTAATTGCAGCGGCTGCGGCCGTCAATGGACTTGCCAAAAGGGTTCGTGAACCGGGGCCCTGCCGGCCTTCAAAATTCCGGTTTGAGGTGGAAACGGCATATTTGCCGGCCGGTATTTTGTCTTCGTTCATGGCCAAACAGGCGGAGCAGCCCGGCTGCCGCACTTCAAATCCGGCTTCTTCTAAAATTTTATCCAACCCTTCGGCTTGTACTTGTTTTTCTACCTGACGTGAACCCGGCACAATCCATGCGGTGACGCTATCAGCTTTTTTGCGTCCCTTTACCAGTGATGCGAAAGCCCGGATGTCTTCAATGCGACCATTGGTACAACTCCCCAGAAAAACGTAGTCGATTGGAAAGCCTTCCAGTTTCATTCCGGGCTGGAAGTTCATGTATTTCAATGCCTTTTCGAACGAATCTTTTTTTGAATCGGAAATTTCTTCCTGTTTTGGGATGGCATCTCCAATGGCAATTCCCATGCCCGGGTTGGTGCCGTAAGTAATCATGGGCTTAATGTCTTCAGCACGGAAGTGTAGTTCGTGATCGAATGTAGCCCCCTCATCCGTTTTAAGATTTTTCCATTGTTCAACGGCTTTTTCCCACGCTTCTCCTTTGGGCGCAAATTCACGTCCTTTTACATATTGAAAGGTAACTTCGTCGGGGGCAATGAGGCCGCCACGTGCACCCATTTCAATGCTCATATTGCAGATGGTCATCCGGGCTTCCATACTTAACGAACGAATGGCTTCACCGGCGTATTCCACAAAATAGCCGGTAGCACCGCTGGCCGATATTTTTGAAATGATGTAAAGGATAATATCTTTCGATAAAACGCCTTTTTGAAGTTTGCCTTCAATGTTGATGCGCATTTTTTTCGGTTTGGGTTGCAGGACACATTGACTTGCAAATACCATCTCCACTTCGCTGGTCCCAATTCCGAATGCGATACTGCCAAATGCTCCATGTGTCGAAGTGTGGCTATCACCACATACAATGGTCATCCCGGGCTGTGTGATGCCTAATTCAGCGCCAATCACATGAACAATTCCGTTATAAGGATGATTGAGTCCGTAAAGTTTAACACCATGCTTTTCACAATTTTGTGTCAAAGTTTGGACTTGTATTCGCGACAATGTTTCAGTAATGGGTTTATGCTGATTTTTTGTCGGGATGTTATGATCGGCCGTAGCCAGTGTTTTTTCCGGTCGAAACAAGGGGATGCCTCTTTGCTCCAGCCCGGCAAAGGCCTGCGGACTGGTTACCTCGTGAATGTAATGTTGATCGATATAGAGAATATCGGGGCCGTTTTCGATGGAATCGACCACATGGCTATCCCATATTTTGTCAAATAGTGTTTTTGCTTTCAATGTAACAGGTTTTTAAAAAATGATTTAAATGATTTTGGCGATGGCATCTACAAAAGCTTCCACCGAACCGGTGATGATGTCGGTATTGGCCGAAAAACCGTAATAAAGTTTTCCCCGGTTTTCGATTTGAACATGGACTTTGCCCAAGTCATCACTTCCTCGGGTAATGGCTTGAATGAGAAACTCTTCCAAATGTACTTTTCGTTTAATAATTTGTTTTACTGCTGTAAAGGCTGCATCAATCGGGCCATTTCCGGAAGCGGTAGCCGATAATACTTCATTGTTCAAACGCAATTTTACCACCGCCATGGGCACGGCTGATTTTCCGCAAACTACCTGTAGCAGTTCGAGTTGCAATGCTTTGTCCGATTTTTTAACATTACCCAATAATGCCTCAAGGTCATCATCTTTGATGTCTTTTTTCTTATCGGCCAACTCCAAAAAACGTTCGTACAGGTCATTCAGCTCTGTTTGATGAAGTTTGTACCCCAACAAACTCAACCGGTGTTTTAAGGCGGCTCTGCCGCTGCGGGCCGTTAGTTCGATGCTCGATTCTTTAATTCCCACCTCTTTCGGATCGATAATTTCATAATTTTCACGGTTCTTTAACACGCCATCCTGGTGAATACCCGACGAGTGGGCAAAAGCATTTCGACCCACAATGGCTTTGTTAGGTTGAATGGGCATCCGCATTAAGGAGGAGACCAAACGACTGGTTTGGTGAATGTATTTGCTTTTAATATCGGTATAAACCGGCAGGTCTTTATGGCTCTTTACAATCATGACAATCTCTTCGAGTGAGGTATTTCCGGCACGTTCGCCAATTCCGTTCATGGTCACCTCCACCTGGCGCGCCCCGTTGATAACTCCTTGAATGGTGTTTGCCGTAGCCATTCCCAAATCGTTGTGGCAATGTGTAGAAATGACGGCTTTATGAATGTTGCTGACATTTTCGGTAAGGAATTTAATTTTTTCTCCAAATTCCGAGGGCAGGCAATAACCGGTGGTATCGGGGATGTTTACCACAGTGGCGCCTGCTGCAATCACGGCTTCAATCACCCGTGCAAGAAAGACGTTATCGGTACGGCCGGCATCCTCGGCATAAAACTCCACATCTTCCACAAATTTTTTTGCATATTTCACCGCCGCAACCGCACGTTCCATGATTTTTTCAGGTGTAGAATTTAGTTTGTACCGAATGTGATACGGCGAAGTGCCGATACCGGTATGGATTCTTTTTCGTTGGGCATATTGTAATGCCTCGGAAGCCACCTCAATATCTTTTTCGATGGCTCGGGTCAAGCCGCAAATGACAGGCGTTTTCACTGCTTTGGAGATGGCTACCACCGATTGAAAATCGCCCGGGCTGGAGATGGGGAAGCCGGCTTCAATTACATCTACGCCCATCCGCTCCAAGGCTTTTGCCACTTCGATTTTTTCAACCGTGTTCAGCTGACAACCGGGGACTTGCTCACCATCTCTCAGGGTGGTGTCGAAAATTATAATTTTATCATTCATGATGATGTTGTTTGTGAAGCGTTGCACTTCGGTTACCATTTTTTTTAATTCAGCTGTTTTTTGTCCGGTAAATTATTATTGTCTGCTGATATAAGCCAAAAAAAAACTTCCCGCTTTTGACGGGAAGTTTTTATTCGTTTATATTCAATATGAAACTACTAATACCCCCGCCCTTTTTTTTGTAGAGCCAGAATAATAGATAGAATAAAAATATTTCTTGTGATGTTCATTTAATCAATACTTTTTATGGGGACAAATGTAAGATTATTTTGAAAAAAACAAGGTAAGGGCTAAAAAAGTTTGAGAAAAAATGTTTTCATTTTATTTAAATCCTGTAAACCATTGTAATTAAGAAAATAAAGGGGTGCTTAAATATTTCTCGCCTCGATCGGGAAAAATGACTACCATGGTCCCTTTATCTATTTTCTTTGCAGTTTCGGTAGCTGCTACCATGGCTGCACCACTGCTCATG
>CBETNY010000131.1:0-5525 GCA_965537275.1 uncultured bacterium
ACAAAAAGCCCAATACCCGCAATTATTTCTGGGATCAGATTCCTGAAATACAAGTAAAAAAACTACCCATCGCGCTCCTGCGGATGAATACAGACCTTGAATTTATCGGAAAAAAACAGGTTCTTGACTATGAAAAGGCCAAAACCGATCTTGATTTTTTAAATTTAATTTATGTGGCCTTTACACGTCCGGTAGATGGCTTGTATGTGCTGGGAAACATCCAAAAGGAAAAACCCGACCTGTTTTCGGCTTATCTGAAGGATTTTTTAACGTCGCAAAAATTGTGGAACAACGATCAGGAAAGTTATTGTATTGGACGGTTTCCCGATGATTACAAACCGGAAAAATCCGAAAGCACTGATGTGGTCACCTTAAAAGAGTACCCCACCGTTGCCTGGTACAAACATTTGGTGGTAGCACCCGAAGAGGATATTTTTTGGGAAGCTATGGGGCAACAGTCATCGCGAACCTATGGCAATATCATCCACCACATACTTTCCAAAATCGATTGGGCCGACCAGGCTGAACAGAAAATAGCCGCCATGCATCACGCCGGCATCCTCGATGCGGATGAAACAAAAAAAGTACATCAGCTTTTGGATAATTTTTTTGCCAATCGTGACATTGCCCCCTATTTTCAAAAAGGAAATATCATCAAAAAAGAAACCGAACTCTACAACTCGCAAAAAGGACACTTTGTCCGGCCCGACCGGGTCGTACTCATCAACGAAAAGCTCTGCATCATTGACTATAAAACCGGTGAAGCACGCAAAAGCCATCAGCAGCAGCTTAACCAATATGCCGAAATTTATGCACGGTTGGGTTATCAATCCATCGAAAAAGTATTGATATACCTTTCTCCGCAAATTCACGTACTTCGCTTTTAGGTATGGCTTCTTACCCGCTTCAAAGAGAAACAAGAGAGCCGTTGCCGATTTCATTTTTTACAGTAGTTTTGTAAAACAAATTTCCAAATCTCGATAACTGACCCGACATGAGCCAACCATTAAAAATGATTAACCGCGAAATTTCATGGCTACACTTTAACGAACGTGTTTTGCAAGAGGCCATGGACGCCACCAACCCGCTCATCGAGCGCCTTCGGTTTTTAGGCATCTTTTCAAACAACCGAGACGAATTTTTCAGGGTTCGTGTGGCTACCCTGAAGCGCATGATACAGGTTTCGAAAACCAAAGATCAGAAACTCGATTTCAATCCCAGAACCGTTTTGGCCGAAGTACTCGATGTGGTAGAAAAGCAGGAAAAGAAATACAATGCCACCTTTTTGGAAATAAAAGAATCGTTGAAAGAGAACCACATCTATTTTGTGGATGAAACGGAAATTAACGAAGAACAGGGAGCATTTGTCTGTCGTTATTTTAACGAACATGTACAGCCTTTTCTATTCCCCATTATGCTCAAAAACCTGAAGAGTCCCGACCTGCTTCGTGATAAATTTATTTATTTGGCCGTGGTCATGCACGATTCAAACGGGCGATTGGAAGACGATTATTCACTCATCATGGTTCCCACCGACCAGTTATCGCGTTTTTTGCTTCTGCCCGAGCAAGGCGACAATAAATATGTGATGATGTTGGACGATGTGATCCGATACGGATTGGGCGATATTTTCAAACCCTTTGGATTTGACACTTTCGAAGCATATACCATCAAATTTACCCGCGATGCCGAGCTGGATATCGACAACGACATCTCTAAAAGTTTTTATGAACTGATGAGCGAAAGCCTGAAAAAGCGCAGCCATGGACTACCGGTCCGTTTTGTCTATGACAAAAACATCAGCCCGTTGTTGCTAAAAAGACTCATCAAAAAATTAAAAATATCGGAAGAAGACAGTTTGCGCGGAGGCGGACGGTATCACAATTTCCGTGATTTTATTTCATTTCCCAACCTGGGCCGGAACGATTTGGTGTATGACCGACCCCGCCCCCTGCCACACCCGCTACTGAAAGAAAGTTCCAGCATTTTACAAGTCATTCGCCAACGCGATTTGATGCTCCACTATCCCTACCAATCGTTTCAATATGTGGTCGATCTACTTCGGGAAGCCTCCATCGACCCAAAGGTAAAAGCCATTAAAATGACTTTTTACCGGGCAGCACGCGATTCAAATGTGATCAATTCGCTCATCAACGCAGCCCGAAACGGCAAACATGTTACCGTATTTTTGGAAATTCAGGCACGCTTCGATGAAAAGGCCAACATTTATTGGGCAGAAAGGCTAAAAGAGGAAGGAGTCAAGATTATCAAAACTTTGCCGGGCTATAAAGTACATGCCAAATTAATGCTTATTCGACGCAAAGAAGGTGGCGAAAATATTTATTATGCCAATATCAGTACGGGTAATTTCAACGAATCCACTGCCAAAATTTATGCTGACGACAGTTTATTTACTGCTAACCAAGCCATTGCACGTGAAGTCAATATGGTTTTTCACCTGCTTGAATCACCTTATACCCCTCCCAAGTTTAAGCATTTGATAGTTTCTCCTTATTACATGCGCGAACAAATCATTAAGCTCATCAATCAGGAAATAAAAAATGCACAGGCCGGTAAAGAAGCATGGGCTCTGCTCAAGATGAACAACCTGGTTGACAAAAAAATAGTAAGAAAACTCAGCCAGGCCTCCAATGCCGGTGTCAAGATCAAAATTATCTGCCGGGGAATTTGTGTGCTGGTTCCGGGCATAAAAAGTTTTAGTGAAAATATTGAAATCAAAGGTGTGATTGATAAATATCTGGAACATTCGCGGGTATTTGTTTTTGCAAACAACGGTGACACCAAATATTATATTTCATCAGCCGATTGGATGAACAGAAATTTTGATTATCGATTTGAAGTCGCTTGTCCCATTCGTGATCAACATGTGCAACGCGAGCTCATGGACATGCTCCAAATGCAATGGGCCGACAACACCAAAGCACGACTCATCAACAGTTCGCCCATCAACCAATATCGCTTGCCCAAGCCAGGTGAAAAAAGTGTCCGCTCACAAGTTGATACCTATCAATATTTTAAAGATTTACTGTCGAAATAAAAAAGGCCGCTATCGATTTGATAGCAGCCTTTTTTTTGGATCAATTTCTCCTAATCTTCAGAAGAATAATCGAGAGATGCCTGGCGTTTGTAGAAATTATAACGCCATTTTGCATTTTTAAGCGCCACTTTTTCAAGTGCTTCAGCCCTTTCGGGGAAAGCTTTCTTCAACGAGGTGAAACGCACTTCCAGATTATGGAATTCTTTCAATTTGTCGAAATCAGGTTCTTTCGAATCGAGCACCAAGGGGTTTTTACCTTCAAGCTCCAAAAGCGGATTATAACGGTAAAGGTTCCAATAACCGGATTCTACAGCCAATTTTTCCTCGTGTTGCACACGGTGCATTCCATTGCGCAAGCCATGAGCAATACAAGGTGAGTAAGCAATAATCAACGAAGGTCCCGGATAGGCTTCCGCTTCTTTCAATGCTTTGAAGTATTGGTTATAGTTGGCACCCATAGCCACTTTGGCAACATAAACATAACCATAGCTCATATAAATGGCACCCAGATCTTTTTTGCTGATCTCTTTTCCGGCAGTTGCAAATTTAGCCACCGCAACAGTTGGGCTGGATTTGGAAGCCTGGCCACCCGTATTGGAATACACTTCAGTGTCAAGTACCAATACATTGACGTCTTCACCGGAAGCAAGCACATGGTCAAGTCCGCCGAAACCAATGTCGTAGGCCCAACCGTCACCACCGATGATCCACATTGACTTTTTAACAAAGTATTGCTCCAGTTCCATAAGTTGTTTGGCCAAGTCGTCATCAGCGCCTTTAAGCACTTCAACAACTTTCTTAGAAGCTTCTTTTGACTCTTCTCCCAAGTCTTTGGCAGCAATCCAAGCTTCAAAAGCCTCTTTTCTTTCTTCGGTAGTACCGGCTTCAATGGCTTCTTTCATCAAACGTTCAATACGGTCACGCATTTTGCGAATACCGGTTGACATTCCCATACCATATTCGGCATTGTCTTCAAACAGCGAATTGGCCCAGGCCGGTCCTTTTCCTTCGGCATTTACGGTATAAGGTGTCGAAGGAGCCGATGCACCATAAATGGAAGAACATCCGGTGGCATTGGCAATCATCATACGGTCGCCATACAATTGGGTCACGGTTTTGATATATGGGGTCTCACCACAACCGGCACAAGCACCTGAAAATTCAAACAGAGGTTGTGCAAACTGGCTGTTTTTAACATTAATGAATTTATCAACCTGACCGGTTAATGTTTTATCGGTTACATTTTTAATCAGATAATCCCAATGGGCGATTTCCTCTTTTTGCGTATCGAGGGCCTTCATTACCAACGATTTTTCGGGTGAAGGACATACCTCCACACAACTACCGCAACCGGTACAGTCGAGCACATCAACTTGAATACGGTATTTAAGCGGTTTTAATTTCCCTTTGGTTTCAAGAAGCTGCATACCTTCCGGGGCATTTTCTTCTTCCTTTTCATTGATAAGGAACGGTCGGATGGCAGCGTGAGGACAAACATACGCACATTGATTACACTGGATACAGTTGTCGCCAATCCATTCGGGAACATTAACTGCTACGCCTCGTTTTTCATAAGCGGCAGTCCCGGCAGGAAAAGTACCGTCTTCACGGCCTTTGAAAGCGCTAACCGGCAAATCGTCACCTTTCAGGTGATCGATGGGTTTTACCACTTCACGAATAAATTGAGGCATATCTTTGTAAGGATCCTCTTTTTCTTTTAATTCGATATCAGCCCATTCTTTAGGAATTTCAATTTTCTGTACATCGCCACCGGCATCAACAGCAGCATAATTCATACGGACAATCTCGTCACCCTTGCGTCCATAAGTTTTATTGATGAACAACTTCATTTTTTCAACGGCATCTTCGTAAGGAATTACTTCCGAAACTTTGAAGAAAGCCGATTGCATGATGGTGTTGGTACGGTTCCCCAAACCAATTTCACCAGCCAGCTTGGTAGCGTTGATGGTATAAAAGGAGATGTTGTGCTCGGCCATATATTTTTTCATATCGTCGGGCAGGCGGCGTTTGGTTTCTTCTTCGTCCCAAATACTGTTCAAAAGAAAAGTACCACCGTCTTTTAAGCCTTTCAACATGTCGTATTTACCCAAATAAGCCGGCACGTGGCAAGCCACAAAGTCAGGGGTATTTACCATGTAAGTAGAACGGATGGGCGTATCGCCGAAACGAAGGTGAGAAATGGTAATACCACCCGATTTTTTGGAATCATAGGCAAAATAGGCCTGTGCATATTTATCGGTGGAATCACCAATAATTTTAATGGAGTTTTTGTTGGCACCCACAGTACCATCGGCACCCAAACCATAAAATTTAGCTTCATAAGTTCCGGCATCACTAATACTGATTTCGGGTAACAGTGGCAACGATTTAAAGGTCAAATCATCAACAATCCCCAGGGTAAAGTGATTTTTAGGCTCTTTTTGTTTCAAGTTATTGAAAACAGAAA
>CBETNY010000132.1:0-5511 GCA_965537275.1 uncultured bacterium
ACAGTAAAATGAAAACCTACTGTGTCGCGATGCTGCTTCATTTGGACTTGCGCATTGAGCAACTGACACATCATTTGAATGAAGCGGATGTCGTGATATCGACTCATGTCATCCAGGGGTTTGGCTGATAGAAACCCTTCTTTCACTTTGTTGATTAGGGTTTGATTGAATGTCTGGCTTTTACATTTCAGATATAGGTTAAACTGGTCGGATTTTGAGTGAATAGGTTTTATTTTTGCTTCAATGCTAAAGTCTCCTTCCAAACAAAATTGTCCGAGTAAATCCATGAGCAGGTATAGAATCTGTGTGATTCGTGCGGCATCACCAAGGTAAATATCAGTAGATGATGGTGGCGATACCCATCGCAAGTCATATCGATTATTGCTCTCAACATCCGAATAGGAACCAATCAGTTCGCTTAGTTCGGCTTTAAGATCAAAGGCCATATAGTTCGGCTTTATCTGATGATTCAATATTTTATAGTAATCAAGCAGATTATTGATTAAACTATTGAGATAATTTCCTTTGTGTGCAATCACATCGATTAAAGATTTGCTTTCTTTATCGTGGAGACGTTCTTTTAAAAGGTTCACCGAACTGAGAATGCTGTGTAATGGAGTTTTTAAGCTATGGCTGATATCAAGTATGTCGGCGGTTAAGGTGGGAGAATGGGTGCCGGAAGTTTGTTTTTTTAACATTTCAATAGATGATTGAAGGTTTGAATATATGATTGTTGTCTTGCTGAATCTTTTGCCACTTTTTTTTGATAATTTTAAAAGAGGCTTGTTTCAAATAAGTAAGATTACCAAAGATTGGGCCATGGCAGCCAAACCTGTGCCAAACAGATATTTAGATTGGGTTTAAATTAGAATGATTGGAAGATGTTTCCTGAAATGGGAATGATTTTCCCCCGGTGGGGTGTTTTAATTGTAATTTCCCGAATCAAGTTTGTATAATTTCCAGCGTTGGTCGTAGGCAAGTTCATGTGATTTGAATTGGTTTCCACCACTGGTTTTCACCACAATTCGGAAACTGACAAATGGGAAATCCACTTCTTTTAATAAAGCGAGAAAGTCATCCGCCGTAATGTGAAATTCACTTACCGGAAGGTTGTTACTTTTATTGCCTTGAATCAGGTGGGTAAGTTCGGCAATTTGTTTATTCCGTTTTGCATCAATCAATTCAAGCGCAAGGGAGGACGGGTAGAGGGCTTTTTCCTTCGAGTCCAACCGAATTACAATTTCTGTCAATTCGCTCTTTTCTTTTTCGATAAGAACACTCATTACTAAATTGGAATAATGCTGCACGGAAACAGGCAGCAGCCGTTGTTTGTCTTTTCGGTATAAATAGAGGCTTACCAAACCAATTCCAAACCCAAAAATAATCACATAGGTGAGAATATCTTCCATGTTGCAAAATTAATATTTATGGGTATGGATAGGTGGTCTGAGTGAAAAAATGATTGCACGTGCCTTAAAAATCAAGGTTGAGTGTTTCGGAAAGATAGAGTCGTTCGTCCCGTTTTCGGTTAATGCTCTGGTTGTCAATAAGCCACTGTACTACAGAGATAATTTTTTCTTCCTCAAAACCGGTAATCAGTGGAATTAACTCGTAAAGGTGCATGGGTTTTTGCAACAGCTGCTTAAAAATTTGATTTTGGACATTGGTGAAATCCTTTTCCGACAAATGGGTACGGTTTTTACTGATGCAAACATCGCAGATTCCGCAATTATTTTCCTGTGTTTGGCCGAAATATTGAAGAAGTTGAATGCTTCTGCACACCCGCGAATTGGTTAAAAAGGAGACCAGCGCATCGAGACGTAAGGCAGCCGCTTTTTTTAAATACTGGTAGTTTTCGTGTGAGAAACCAATATTTTCCTTTGGCAGGCGAACGGTATTGTAGAAAATCTGCGGTGTTTTCTGCAATGGCACATAACTGATGATTTTTAATTTATTCAGGTAACTTAAGGCAGCCACCACTTTTTCTTGCTCTATTTCGGCTCTTTTGGCAATGATTTTTTCGTTAATGGGCACATAATCCGAAAAAATACCACCGTAGGAACGCATGATTTCTTTTAAAATTCGTTCAAATTTCGGGTTTTCAACGATAAACCGGTAGATTTGTTCGTTATTGATTTTAATCATCAACTTGGAGGTGCGTCCGCTGGATTCGTCATATACCAGATAACCCTCTTTTTCGAGCAATTTAATGGCACTATAGCAAGTCATTAACCCAAATCCATAATGGTTAACAAAATCCATTATTTTAAACGGATAGCCATAATCCTTTCCACTTCCTTCGGGAATATCAAAGAAGTTGCCTAAGGCATTGTAGATATTCCTTATGGTATTGAGGTCAGGAAAAGATTCGGTGAGCTGTTTTTTTGCCTGACCGATATCGTGGTGGGTGTAAAGCAAGGATGCCACGGCTTTTTTTCCATCGCGTCCTGCACGTCCGGCCTCCTGAAAATAGGATTCAAGACAATCGGGAATGTGGTAATGAATCACTTGTCTCACATCTGCCTTATCGATGCCCATCCCAAAAGCATTGGTGGCGACCATCACCCGTACTTGACCCGAAGTCCACTGCTGCTGTCGTGCAATGCGGGCTTTATTATCTAAACCGGCATGGTAAAAAGTGGCTGAAATTTTATTTTTAACCAGAATTTCAGCGATTTCTCTGGTCTTTTTTCTGTTTCTAACATAGACAATTGCCGGTCCTGGTTGTTCTTTTAGCAAGCGGATTAACCGCCCACTTTTATCTGCCTCTTTAAATACACGGTATGCCAGATTTTTTCGCTCAAAACCGGCCTTCACCACATGGGCTTTTTTAAAGTGCAATTTCTGCATAATGTCATCCACCACCTTTGGTGTGGCGGTGGCAGTGAGGGCAAGCAGGGGCGTTTCGGGAAAAAATCTTCTGATATCGGCAATTCTCAGATAGGGAGGCCTGAAGTTATATCCCCACTGTGAGATACAGTGTGCTTCGTCAACAGCAATCAGGTTAACGTTTATTTTGGATAAAGTATTTTGAAATCCGGGGTTGAGCAAGCGTTCGGGCGAAACATATAAAAATTTAAGCTTCCCATGTATGGCATTCGACAAGGCCGATTCAATTTCATCAGGATACATTCCCGTGTGTAAAGCCTTTGCCGGTATGCCAAGCTTTTTTAAGCGGTCTACCTGATCTTTCATCAAGGCGATCAGTGGGGTGATAACCAAACATACACCATCCATTATCAAGGCCGGTATTTGGAAAGTAAGTGATTTTCCACCTCCGGTGGGGAGCAGGGCAAAGGTATCGTGACCCGATAGGATGGCGTCGATGATGGTCTCCTGTTTGGGTCTAAAATGGGTATATCCCCAATATCGGGTCAGTATTTTTTTTGCTTCTTCACTCAAAATCCATTGGATTATTTGTTCAGTAAATATTGTGCAAGCAGTTGATAAAGCGCTTTAAAGTCGATGGGTTTTTCGAGAAAAGCATCGAATCCTGATGCCAT
Organism: uncultured bacterium; assembly: GCA_965537275.1. Taxonomy (GTDB): domain Bacteria; phylum Bacteroidota; class Bacteroidia; order Bacteroidales; family F082; genus Sulfidibacterium. Next base: position 3,504 of record CBETNY010000132.1, read on the forward strand.
TATTTTTTCAATTTTCATTTTGTTGTTAAAGGCCGTTTGAGCAATGATGGGCATATCGGGTTTCATTTTTTTAATTAATTGCGTAGCCGACATGCCATCGAGATCGGGCATAAGGATATCCATCAAAACCAAATCGATTTCCGGATTTTCAGAACAGACTTTCACCGCTTCAATACCGCCTTTGGCCCAGATAAAGAGCGCACGGGTCGATTGCAGTGCCCCCCGTATAAAATGAAAGTTTTCTTCCACATTATCAGCAATTAAAATGGTTTTGCCTTCCAGTACCGATTCGAAAATCTTTTTTAACTCCAGCTGGGCGGAAAGGTCCGATTCGATGGGAATGGTGAAATAAAATGTGCTCCCCATACCCAGTTCCGAGTCAACCCAAATGTTACCTCCTAATAGTTTCACCAACGAATTGGTGATGGCCAATCCAAGCCCTTTGCCTTCTTTGTTTTTAACGTAATCAATATTGGATTGCCCAAAGCGTTCAAAAATGAGGGTGGTATCTTTGGCATCAATACCCGAACCACTGTCTTTTACAAAAAACTGAATCTTGTGGGGCGATACCGCACGATAACCAAACTCAATACTTCCTTCATCGGTAAATTTGATGGCATTGGTTAACAGGTTGATGAAGATTTGACGAAAACGCAATTCGTCCGAGTACAGGATCAAAGGGATGTCAGTCAAAACCCGGGTGAGTTTCAGTTCGAGGTTTTCTTTACCTCGTTTCACTTTTTCTTTTTCAAAAGTGAGTTTTAACTCATTCAAAACCTGGTTTACATCAAATTCTGTTTTATTAATCCGCAATTGACCGGCTTCAATTTTCGATATGTCAATGATGTCTTCGATGAGTTGCAACAGTGATTTTCCTGCAGTTCCAATCATCTCGGAATACATTGCGCGATCCTCTTTGGCGGCTGATTCGTCCAGCAAAAGATCGGAAAAGCCAATAATTGAATTGAGTGGTGTGCGGATTTCATGCGACATATTCGATAAAAACACCGATTTCATTCTATCGGCGTTTTCTGCCTTTTCGCGGGCCCTGACGAGCTCCTTTTCATGTTTTTGTTGTTTTGAAATGTCGTAAATAAGCGCCAACGTATCTACTTGATGAGTTTGATTGAGATGGGTTAACGAAATCTCGGTATACACCACTTTGCCATTTTTCGTTTTTAGGCTCCATTGAATATTTTGTGCTTTATTGGCTGATGCACGAAGGTAAAGTTTTATCTTTTTGGTGGATAGATTCCCATCTTTTTGGAATTTGGGAGAAAAAGAATACAGGCATTCCTCTGTCAGTTCCTCTTTGTTGTATCCCAATAACTTACACAAAGCGTTATTGGCATCCACAATTTGTCCATCCTTAAGCAAAGCAATGCCGGCACTCAGATGATCAAAGATGGTTTTGTACTTGGTGGAGAGGTCTTTTTTTTCAGCCAGGGTCTGTTGCCGGCTCTCTTCCAAAGCAATAAATCGAGCCAGGTTGAGCATCAATCCCACTTCTGTTTTTGAGAAAATCCTTGGTTTTGAGTCGGTAATAGCCAGGATTCCAATGTTTTGGTTGCCTATTTTTACAGGAACTCCCAGGTAGGCTTTAATGTCGGGTTCAAAGGCCGTTTCAGGAAATGATTTGATTAAGGATGATTGTGAGAAATCGGGTATGTTGAGGATAGAGTCTTTGCCTTCTTTGGATAAAATTTCGTAAAAGCCTTCCATACGTTCAATTGTGCTTTTAAAATTTTTATCCTCCTTGCTTGTATAACTGATTACCCGGGCTGCATCGTCAATAAACCGGTTGTATAAGGTAAACGTTCCCCCCAATATTTTATGGGTACCTTCCAAAATAATCTGGATATTTTTAATCGGGTCAAGATTTAGCCGGGATAAAATTTCACTGGAAATTAATTCCATTAACCGGGATGCTTCATTTTCATTTGCCTCGTGCAATGCGGTCATGTTTTCAATAAGTTTAAAATTGTTGATATAGTTGTGTAAAAATAGG
>CBETNY010000133.1:0-5487 GCA_965537275.1 uncultured bacterium
GAAGTGAAAAATTATCATCAGCGCAAGAAGATAAGAATGAGCGGTTGGTATGCTCAATTTCAAAACGATTTATTTCAATTTGTTGGAACCGTAAAGATAATTTTTCCGACTTTTGCGCACTTAAATAGAAACAGTTTAATAACTCTATACGATGGAAAATACAAACCACAAAAATTGCTTGTTTTGCAAGCGCGACGAACAACAAGTACCCTTGGTTCAGGTTGATTTTAAAGGCAAAAGCTATTGGATTTGTCCTCAGCATATTCCTGTGTTGATTCACGATCCTTCGAAATTGGAAGGCATTTTACCGGGAGCTGAATCGCTACAAGCCGGATAAACCATTGGACAGGAAAAGCAGGAGCCTGAAAAGGTTTTGAATCTTCGGCTAAATATTATTTTGATGTGCTGGAATAAATCCCGAAGGGATTTTTGAAAAAGTTAATCACTATCATCATCGCCTCAAAATAGGAATTAACCCAATCCTCTACATTCTTTTTCTGAACGGTGATTCAACAATGGAAAATCGTAATTTTGTAAAAAAAGACTGTTGTTGAAAAAGATACTGCTTATCCGGTTTAGCTCCATTGGAGACATTGTGTTGGTCAGTCCTGTAATCAGGGCCTTGAAAACGCAAACAGGTTGCCAATTGCATGTGTTGACCAAGCAGGCGTATGCGGAGTTGTATCGCGAAAATCCTTATGTGGATGTGGTTCACGGTTTCAGCGGAAGCCTCAGGGAGGTGATTCCGGCCCTCAGGGAAGAGGATTTCGATTTTGTGGTCGATTTACACAAAAACCTGCGGTCGTTTCGCATAAAACAGGCGCTTAAAAAGCCATGGGCTGCCTTTCCCAAGTTAAATTTTGAGAAGTGGTTGCTGGTGAATTTTAAGGTAAACCGGTTGCCAAAACAGCATATTGTCGATCGTTATTTTAAGGCGGTAGAACCGCTGGGAGTTAAACCCGACGGTAAAGGATTGGATTATTTTATTGCCGAAAATGATTTTGTCAATTTAAAAGATTTCCCTCCGTTACAAGAAAATGGTTATGTGGGTTTTGTAATTGGCGGACAGCATGCCACTAAAATTTTTCCGGTGGAAAAAGCTGCCGGAGTCATTGCCAGGTTACCCTGGCCGGTGGTGTTGTTGGGAGGGCCTGATGACCGGATGGCGGGAGAAAAAATAAAGGAACTTTGTGGCAAGCAGGATGTACTGAATGCTTGCGGGAAACTACGTGTGGGCCAGTCGGCTTCATTGGTTCGGCAAGCCGGGCTCATCATCACCAACGATACGGGATTGATGCATATGGCGGCTGCATTCAACAAGCCCATCATCAGTATTTGGGGAAATACGGTGCCCGAATTCGGGATGGTTCCCTACGAACCGGAGAATCCTGAACGGGTGGTGATAGCCCAGGTAGAAGGGCTGAAATGCCGGCCATGCAGCAAAATCGGGTATTCGAAATGTCCGAAGGGGCATTTTCAATGTATGCTTGGGCAGGATGAAGATTATATTGTTAATCAGGCGTTTAAATTATTTCCAGCCTCATCCGGTTTGAATGCAGATATTTAGAAGACTTGTGTTGTGTGTTGGGGTTGCAGAAGGGATAGGAACGGCAGCCCGGAGCCGGAAGGGCTCGTGAAAGCTAAGGCGGCAAGGCGACAAGGGAGCCCTTTGCCGCCTTTTAGCTGAACAGCCCTTTTGGCGAGGACTATAGTGGATAGCCCGGCCCCGCTTTTGCGGGGAACTGCCCAAAATCAAATAACTTTTTTTAATACTTCGTCCTTATCAGGGAGTTTGAAATTGAAATTCTCGAGATGGAGCCATGAGTACAGTGCCGGGGCCACCGATTGTACCGGTTCGTAAAAGATGGAGGATTTGGTGCTGCCGGGTTTAATCAGGGTGTGTGAGGTGTCGAAATAGTTGATTACAAAGATGATAATACTTAAAAACAGGGCTCCTTTCAGCAAGCCAAAGGCTGCGCCGGCCAGCTTGTTGAGAAAACCGAGCAATAGGATGTCGATGAATTTTTCGAGGATTTTGCCCAGTGCCAAAACGGCAAACAAGACAATGACAAAAGTGGCAAGGAAGGAGAGTGCAGCCAGATATTTTTGGTCGATGGAAAAATATTGTTTGAGGTAGCCAGCCGTGATGTCGGAAAAATAGAAAGCGAAATAGAGGCCCAACACAAAGGCGGCCAGCGAAGCGATTTCGATAATCAGGCCTTTTTTGTATCCGTTGTAGGCAAACCAAAGCAAGGGGATGACCAAAATGATGTCGAGTAAATTGAGGTTCATATTATTTGTTTGTGTTTCAAAAGTATAAAAAAGAAGTGTTGATTAACCCACGATTCGCAAATGTTTTTTAGGGATTTTGAGGGTAATGGCTGAACCGACCACGTCGATTTGCACTTTTACATAATTTTTGCCTTTTGCCTGGACTAAGATGCCGTGTAATCCGGTGAGTTTGCCGGCCATCACTTCCACTTCATTGCCCTCTTTCCAATCTTGTTGTTGGTGGACAACGGGATCTACTTCGGCAAGGTAATATTTGATGGCTTCGATTTGTTGAGGAGGCACCACCACGGCTTTACCTTCGAAGCTGATGTATTTTACCGCTCCTTGCACGTAAAGGGCACGGTAATAATCTTTTTGATGGACATGGACAAAAATATAGGATCTAAAAAGGGGTTCTTCTACCCATTTTTTACGGTCGCTCCATTGTTTGAGTTTTTTTTCGAGAGGCAAATAAAATTCAATGCCTTCTGCTTCAAGCTCGATGGCCACCTTTTTTTCGGACCGTGATTTAACATAAAGGGCATACCATTTCTTTTCCTCTTTTGTTTCAGCCATTTTGGTATGAGTTGAATTTCACAATTTTTTCGAATTTTTTTCGAATTTTTTTTCGGTGTTTATAGCCTTCGGGTGTATAGCCCAAAGTAATGAGCAAAGAAACGGTTTTTTCGTCAGGTATGGAAAGCAGGTTCTTTACTTTTTCTTCGTCGAACCAGCCGAGCATGCAACTTCCCAGACCCAGTTCGGTGGCTTGCAGGCAGATATGTTCGGCGGCAATCCCCACATCGATGAGTGGATATTCCTTGTTTTTGATGCGTCCGCCGACTTCGGTAATGATTTTGGGTTTTTCCATGACAATGGCCACAATGACCGGGGCTTGTTTTACGAAATTGTTAAAACTCCGGAGAGGGCCCGTGGCGGCTTGTGCCACCTCTTTCAGGAGGTTTGGATGGGTGATGACTACAAAGGTCCACGGTTGCGAATTGCTCGCCGAAGGGGCCAGCCGTCCGGCTTCGAGACACTGCATTAGTTTTTCCTCTTCGACTGCTTGACGGGTGTATTTACGGTCGCTTTGGCGTTGACGAATCAAGGTATTGAAGTCTTTCATGTTACGATTCTCCTTTTTTGCATGCTTAAAACAGACTCTTTTTTTTCTTGAGCAGCCCCTGAACCACCGAAGCCAACAAAATGAGGGCGCTAATGTAACCTGAAAGCCGGGCCAAATAATTCCCATTGGCCACATAATAAGTGATGGTGTTGTTTAGATGCATCTTTTGTTTGATGACCGCCGGTTCCCAGTAGTTTGTTTTTTGGAGCACATCGCCTCTTTGGTTGATAAAGGCGGAAATTCCTGTGTTGGCTGATCGAACCACATCGCGCCGGCATTCAATGGCGCGCAACACCGAAAACAGAAAATGTTGGCGGTAGCCCGGTGTGTTGCCCCACCAGCCATCGTTGGTAATCACGGCAAGTAATTGAGCTCCTTCGCGTACCATGTCGGCCACAAAATCCCCGTAAACCGATTCGTAACAAATGGCCGGGCCAATTTTTACATCGGTGGTGGGATTGGTAAAGACCGTGGTGTGGTCGTCGGCTTTCAGTGTCCCTACAATTCCCCCCAGGTTTATCGCATAACGTTCCAGGGGCCTGAGTAATTTCCATGAAGGCATTTTTTCGACGCCGGGTACCAAAATCGATTTGTGATGCAGTTGTAAATAGGGAGAATGGTCAATATAAAAAGCGGTATTAAAAGCATAATAATAGAGGTTGTCTTTGTATTTGCGGGCGGCATTGTCGCGGATATCGGTGGCTTTTAACCAACGGAAGGTCGATGCACCGATAATCATGGAGAGTTTGGGATATCGACTCACAAAAGCCCGAAGGGTTCGCAGGCTTTGCGAGCGTTGTGTGTTATCTTCCCAGATGCCTTCCTGAATGGCCGATTCGGGAAAAACCACATAATCGGTGCTGTCGGTAACGGCTTGCCGGGCCAAATTTAAGTTGCGTTGCACTATTTCGGCCGCCGGGAGTTGATACTCTTCGGTGTATGGATCCACATTGGGCTGAACCACCACTACTTGCGATGGAACCCCCTGTTCTTCATATTGGTGATACCGAAACAGAGAAAAGCCCAAAGGAATAGCGGCCAGCAGGATCATCCAGGTTAATTGCACCAATCTGCGGCCGGTTGATTTTGTACGGATATGCCGGAGAAATTTAAATACAAGGATATTCATCCAGATGACCCAAATGGATCCGCCAAGTGCACCGGTGTATTCGTACCATTGAATCCAGAGGTGTTTTGATGCAAATACATTTCCCAGAGTGAGCCAGGGCCAGCTTAAATCCCAGTTCATATGGAAATATTCCCAACTAATCCAGTAAAAGATTAAAATGCCCAGTCCTCCTTTGGGGCCAAAGAGGTATTTTTTTGAAATGTGATAGACCTGAAAAACCAGGGTCATAAAAAGCGCATTCAGCAGGATGGCTGTAACGGCACCGGATGCGGTTGAGTTCCATATCCACCAGGTAGTAAGTGCATTCCAAACAAGAAAACTCAGAAAGGAGTAGAAAAACATTCCTTTGCGTTCGTGCTGTTCTAAATCGTGTTGGATAAAAAACAAAGGAACCCATGCCACAAAAATCAGGGGTGTAAAACCATGAACGGGCCATGCAGCAGCAAAAAGCAGGCCGCTTAAAAGAGAAAGCAACAAAAGGTATAATCGTTTCATTTCATTTGCGTTTGAAGGGCTAAAATACACATTTCGGTTGATGGTTTTGAAAGTTCCGGCCGGGAAAACGGGTGGGTGGATATCTCCCGGGATGTAACAGATCTTAAGTATTGAAAAAATGTTCAAGTTTCGGCCAAAAATCTTTTTCCAGGTGACAATTGGAATGCCCCCGGCCGGGAATGACCCACAGATCGGCTTTTGTGCCGGCGGCTTGTTTTAGTCTGAAAGCCTGCTCCACAGGCACCGTCTGGTCTTGTTCGCCATGGATGAGAAGAAATTTGGCTTCTGCTTTGGCAATATGTTTTTCAGGTGCAATTTCATTCAGTTTTATTTTTTGGGAAAATTCGACAAATTTAAACAAGAGCCACACCAGCGGAAAGAAAGGAATATGCCTGTCGGCCAGTTGTTTGCGCATAACATCACCGGGATTGGCAAATGCACCTACAGTCACCACTTTTTTTATCTT
>CBETNY010000134.1:0-5487 GCA_965537275.1 uncultured bacterium
TCACGTTTTCTGTTTGCTTCTTTTTTAAAGAATGATTATATTGCAATCATTAATCTGATTAAATTTTAATCAAAGGTACATAAATTATTTTAAATGTCAAGTATCCTGACAAATAAATTAAAAAAAATGAGTAAGCGAACGATTGTACATCTCGATTTGGATACTTTTTTTGTATCGGTGGAGCGGCTGGTAAATTCGTCTCTAAAGGGAAAACCGGTGATTATAGGCGGGCTGTCGGATCGAGGCGTGGTGGCGAGCTGCAGCTACGAAGCACGGCAGTTTGGGGTGCATTCGGCCATGCCCGTACGGATGGCGAAGCAATTGTGTGGCGATGCCATTTTTATCAGGGGCGACATGGAGCTTTACAGTAAATATTCGCGTTTGGTAACGGAAATCATTGCCGAAAAGGCTCCTGTTTACGAAAAAGCATCCATTGACGAACACTTCCTCGACATTACGGGGATAGACCGTTTTTTTGGCAGTTTAAAATGGTCGCATGAACTGCGGCAGCAAATCATGAAAGAGACGGGTTTACCCATTTCGTTTGGATTATCGACCAACAAAACCGTATCGAAAATTGCCACGGGCGAAGCCAAACCCAATGGTGAGTTGTACGTTCCACAGGACCGCGTACAATCTTTTTTGTTTCCACTTTCCATAAAAAAGATTCCCATGATTGGCCCCAAAAGCTACCGGCTTTTACGCTCGATGGGGGTTTCGAACATCCGCACCTTAAGCATGATTCCGCCTGAGATGTTGGAGCAGGTAATGGGTAAAAACGGCCGGATTATTTGGAAAAAAGCCAACGGAATTGACCCCACTCCGGTCGTTCAGTACTCGGAACGAAAGTCAATCAGTACCGAACGTACTTTTGAACGCGACACCACCGATGTAATGGAATTGAGGCATCTCCTTATCGGGATGGTAGAAAAAATCACTTTCGAATTGAGAAAAAAACAAAAGTTGACAGGAAGCATCACCGTAAAAATCCGCTATTCCAATTTCGACACCCACAGTTTACAAAAACGTATTCCATACACTGCTTTCGACCACATCCTCATTGATGAAGCCCTGGGACTTTTTCGACGGTTATACAAAAGGAGGATGCTCATCCGGCTTATCGGAGTACGTTTTAGCCATTTGGTGGGTGGCAGTCAGCAACTGGATTTGTTTGACGACAAACCTGAGCTGGCCGGCCTTTATCAGGCCATGGACCACATCAGAGCCAGGTTTGGAAATGATGCGGTACAAAGGGCGGTAATAAAAAATAAAAGATAAAAGGCGATGCAGGGTCATCGTATCAGCAAGTCCCGAATGCGGTTTCGGGAATTTGCAGCAGTGATAGGAGCGGCAGCCGGGTGAAGTGACCGGCGATGTTTTGCAGGCCGGTGGAGGCTGAGGAACGAAGCCCCCGCACGGACCGGCAAAAACACGCCGGCCACGAACACGCTAAAGCGGATAGCACGGCCGCTGCCATGATGATTAAAGATAAAAAAAACGGTTTGAGATGTATTTGAATTGTCATTCGTATTACAGTTTAAGGTATGGGACTTTCGCGGTTGAGGCGTTGGTAGAGCAGGCAAAGCAGCTGGGTGTGGAGGCACTGGCACTGACGGATATAAACAACTCGACGGCCATGATTGATTTTGTGAAAGCTTGTGAAAAGCAAAGCATTAAGCCTGTGGGAGGCATGGAATTCAGGGAGGGTGACACGTTGCTTTTTGTGGGGCTGGCACAAAACAACGAGGGGTTCAGGGAGCTCAACGAGTACATGACGGCCATAAACCTGAAGCAGGCAAAGCATCAGCCATTGGCTCCTGATTTTGAGCATGTTTATGTGATTTATCCTTTTGGAAAAACAATCGACAGGCCGCTGAAAGCCAATGAATTTATTGGCATAAAGCCTTCGCAGGCGGGGAAATTATTACGGTTTCACGACCGGCATCTTTTGGATAAAATGTTGATTCGGCAGCCGGTAAGTTTTGCCGATAAACAGACTTATTATCTACACAAAAACCTGCGGGCCATCGACCACAATTTGCTGCTGAGTCATTTGCAACCGGAGATGGTTGCCGACCCGGATGAGTATTTTGTGCCGCCTGAAAAAATAAGGCAGGCTTTTGCCTCATATCCGTCAATTATTGAGAACACGCAACGATTGCTGGCGGGTTGCGAACTCACCTTCGACTTCAACAGTGTTAAAAATAAGAAGACCTTTACCGGCAACCGTTATGATGACAAACTTTTGCTGGAAAAGTTGGCTTACGACGGGCTTCGATACCGCTACGGAGCTTCGAACCGCGTGGCAGAACAGCGCCTGCGCTCGGAGTTGGAAATCATCGACAAGTTAGATTTTTCAGCCTATTTTCTCATCACCTGGGACATTATCCGTTACTCCATGTCGCGTGGTTTTTATCACGTGGGACGCGGCAGTGGTGCCAACAGCATTGTGGCTTACTGCCTGAAAATTACGGATGTTGACCCCATTGAGTTGAATCTCTATTTCGAGCGGTTTTTGAATCCCAAACGCACTTCGCCACCCGATTTTGACATTGACTATTCGTGGAAAGAGCGCGAAGAGGTGCAAGATTATATTTTTAAGCGATATGGACGCCGGCATACAGCGTTGATGGGCACATCGGTCACTTTCAAGGGGAAATCCATTTACCGGGAGCTGGGAAAGGTTCACGGGTTACCGAAAGCAGAAATAGATTTACTGAGTGCCCACCCACGCCGGGAGGTTCCCAAAAACAGTATCAACCGGCATATTCATTCGTTGGCAACCCTGATGACCGATTTTCCCAACCAGCGAAGCATCCACGCCGGTGGCATTCTGATTTCGGAAGAGCCCATGACCTGCTATACAGCGCTGGATTTACCGCCCAAGGGATTTCCCACCACTCAATGGGACATGTATGTGGCCGAAACGCTGGGTTTTGAGAAACTCGACATTCTGAGCCAGCGGGGCATTGGTCACATTAAAGAGGCCGCCGGGTTGGTACGCAGCAACCAGGGAAAAAACATTGATATACACCGGGTTGACCTGTTTAAAAAGGATAAAAAGGTGAAAGCACAGTTGAAACGTGCCGAAACCAATGGTTGTTTTTACATTGAAAGTCCGGCCATGCGGGGGTTACTCAAGAAATTGCAATGCGATGATTACCTGAGTCTTGTGGCTGCCAGTTCCATCATCCGGCCCGGGGTAGCCCGTTCAGGAATGATGCGCGAATACATCCACCGTTTTCACCATCCCGATTCATTTGAATATGCCCATCCTGTGATGAAAGCACAGCTGGAAGAAACCTATGGCGTAATGGTGTATCAGGAAGATGTGTTGAAAGTCTGCCATCATTTTGCGGGTCTTGACCTGGCCGATGCCGATGTGCTGCGTCGCGCCATGAGCGGAAAATACCGCGGCAAGGAGGAGTTTCAGCGGATTGTGGAGAAATTTTTCAGCAATTGTCGCGCGAAAGGCTACCCCGAAAAACTCACGCAGGAAGTGTGGCGGCAAATTGAAAGTTTTGCCGGATATAGCTTTTCAAAAGCCCACTCAGCCAGTTACGCAGTGGAGAGTTTTCAAAGCCTTTATTTGAAAGCCTATTTTCCGTTGGAATTTCAGGTGGCGGTAATCAATAATTTCGGAGGATTTTACCACAGCTGGGTCTATTTTAATGAAGTACAGCGTCAGGGCGGACGACTTCACCTGCCCTGTGTCAACCGGAGTGATTACAAAACCAATATTCACGGAAAAGATATTTTTATCGGGCTGATTCACCTGACCGGTCTGGAACAAAAAACCGCCTACCGTCTGCTCGACGAACGCCATAACGGAGGGCCTTTTGAACATCTCGAAGATTTTATCAGCCGCGTTGAGCCGGGCACCGAACAACTGATTTTGCTGATTCGCACAGGCGCCTTTCGTTTTACCGGAAAAACCAAATCGGAATTGCTTTGGGAAGCTTATCTCTTACAGAAATCGCAGGACAAGCGCCCCCGGGGACTCATGCTTTTCCAATCTACCGCCAAAAGCTATCGGCTTCCGCAGCTTGAACACAGCGCCATTGAAGATGCTTACGACGAAATTGAGTTGTTGGGATTTCCGGTCAGTTTAAGTTATTTCGACCTCTTAAAAACCACCTTCCGGGGCGAAATAAAGGCCCAAATGCTTAACCAAAATGTCGGGAAAACAGTACGCATGTTGGGACTGTTGGTAACCATTAAATATGTAAAAACCGTGAAAAAAGAGCTCATGCACTTTGCCACTTTTCTGGATGATGAAGGAGAGATGTTCGACACCGTTCATTTTCCTGATACGCTTCGCTCCTACCCTTTCCGCGGACATGGCATTTATCTTATTCTTGGTAAGGTTGTCGAAGAGTTCGGATATGCATCGGTGGAGGTCATGAAAATGGCCAAATTGCCTTTTCAACCCGATCCGAGAGAATGAAAAACGGACAATTGTCTATCGTTCCCTATTTTAGAACCATTCCTCCTGACCGTGATTGGGTATTCATGGTCATCGAACTCCCTTTTAGATGGACACGCCCAACCACATTTTGGCCAAAAAGCCTATCCCAAACGAAATGGCAGCCACGCCCAAAGAAATGAAGGCCATGGAGAGAAACCGTTTTTTAAATGCAACGCTTTTTGCCACCGAAATGTAATAATTATAGGCAGCGATAATCAACAGTGTAATCACCAGCATAAGCCCCATGGCCTGTTTTACGTTTTCGATTAAAAAATAGGGAAAAACCAAAAGCACCACGGTAACAAGATAAGCCACACCGGTGTAAATGGCAGCAGTAACCGGGTTAACATCTTCATTTTCTTCACCTTCCTGCGAGGCCAAATATCCCGACGAGGCCATCGACAGTGCGGCAGCAATTCCCATAATCAGGCCTGTTATCCCAATCACAAGGTTATCAGCAAAAGCGAAACTCAGCCCCACCAGCGTACCGGTCAGTTCCACCAACGCATCATTGAGACCCAACACAATGGCGCCCACATAAGAAAGCCGTTTATCCTTTAAAATACCAATCAACTCATGTTCATGCTCCTCTTCTTCATGCTGAATTTGAACCACTTCGGGATACACTTTGGCAGCCTTTTCGTACACCTCCTGGGCACGGGCTTCGCCGCCTTCCATCAATTTCAGCGCAAAGCTTAACCCGAAAATACGCGCCAGCCATACATAGTATGTCACTTTTAAACGCTTTGGCTGAATATCCTTTTTGGTAATGTTGTGCCAAATATGATAATGTCGAAGCTCGTCGTTGGCAATTTTTGCCAGCAATTTTTTATTGTCACTTTCGCCACAGGTTTCACTCAGCTTTTTATAAATGTGATGCTCGGTAATTTCAGCTTGCTGTTGTTGCAAAGCCGTCTTTTTTGCAGTTTGCTCCATATATTTTCTTTTCTCGATTCGTTTTTCCGATAAGCTTGTTTAAAGTCAAATTATTTTTGTATATATATAACTAAAATTCAGAC
>CBETNY010000135.1:0-5487 GCA_965537275.1 uncultured bacterium
TATTTACTCGAATACGATAAACATGATTATGGTATACAAAATGGTCCTCGCGTACTTATTTTATCTTACCCCATGGATGCCCGGCGCCATCCTATGACTTTTGAAATTCAGCCTCAAAACCGCAAGCGCGAGTTTTAAAAAATTTTTACAATTAAAAAGGTTAACATAATTAGTTGTTTACATCTTTTATAAAAGGCTTTTCAGAAAAAATGACCAACAAAAACTAACCCAATGATATTTTGAAATCCAGGCGATTAGCAAACAAAAAGAGGGAACGGTCATTGTGATCGCTCCCTCTTTTTTAGTGCCAACGCTTGCCAGCGTAGTGTTATATCCTGTTTCCTGGATAAAGGTTAAATAAAGCCCTCTTTTTTAATCCATTCGCGGGGTTCCTCCATGGTTTTTTCTACTTCGGCAATGGTTTTCGGAATGGGTTTTCCCAATACACGGTTGCCGCTGTCGGTAACCAGAATGTCATCTTCAATACGTATTCCCCCAAAATCTTTGTAACTTTCGAGTGTATCGTAGTTGACAAAATCGGTAAATTTACCTTCCGCTTTAAATTGATCAATGAGTGCCGGGATAAAGTAGATCCCCGGTTCGTCTGTTAACACAAACCCGGGTTTCAAGGCTTTTGCCAGCCGTAGGTAGGCGGTTCCAAATTCTTTTGACCGGTGGGTTGATTCGTCATACCCCACAAAATCTTCTCCCAATCCTTCCATATCATGAACATCGAGGCCCATCATGTGGCCCAATCCGTGAGGCATAAACAGGGTGTGTGCGCCGGCTTGCAGGGCGTCGTCGGTATTGCCTTTCATGATGCCGATATTTTTTAGTCCGTCGATGATGGTACGGGCAGCCAGGAAATGTACATCACGATAAAGGATACCCGGTTTTATCGCTTCAATGGCCTTCATATTGGCATCCAGAACAATTTGATACACTTCTGCTTGTCGTTGATTAAATTTACCACCTACAGGAACGGTACGTGTAATATCGCTGGCGTAATGCATGGCCGATTCGGAACCTGCGTCGGTCACCATCATCCGGCCCTCTTCTAATACGTTGTGATGGTTGTGGTTGTGGAGCGTCTGTCCATCCATACTTAAAATAATTGGAAATGAAACCGGACCCCCCAGTGCCAGGGAAATGCCTTCGATGGTGCCGGCAATTTCTTGTTCCACCATGCCTGGCATCGCCATTTTCATGGAAGTGGTGTGCATCATATAAGCCGTGAACATGGCCTTTTCAATCTCGGCAACTTCTTCTTCCGATTTAATTTCACGCTGTTTTACAACGGCTTTAATCAATTTGACGGAAGCTCCGGCCTTGATTTCGCTGTTCGATTTTCCCAGTAAGCCCGAAAGTTCGATAATGGTTTCTCCCCGGTAAGGGGGCAGAAAATGAATTTTTCGCCCGGCATCCAGTGCTTTATTGACAAAGGTTGCCAAATCGGCATAGGGGGCCGAATTTTCAATCCCTACTTCGGCTGCCAGATCTTTTACCTGGGGCTGAACCCCCATCCAAATGATGTCATCCATATCAACATCGTTACCAAAAAGATAATCTTTGTTGTTATCCACATCAATTACACCGGCAAAGCCGGGGTGGTCGAGACCAAAAAAGTAAAGGAAATTGCTGTCCTGACGAAAATGGTATTGGTTGGCAGGATAGTTAAAAGCAGCGTCGATATTACCCAAAAACAGGGCAATACCCGATTGAAGATCTTTTTTTAGCTGATCACGGCGACGGATATAAACATTCTTATTAAACATAATTTTATTTTTTTTTGAAAAGTGGTGTAAAATTAACAAAAAAAGCGTGGCTGAAGCTTGTTTTTATTCATTCAGCTACCCCCGGTTCCTAACCGGCAACTGTTTTGGCTAAATTTTCGGCTTACAGCATACTATTAAGGTCAGAAGACCTTTTTATCTGACTTTTAGTTTGGTGCCGGCTGCAGCCTGATAATTTTTGGGCAAGTTGTTCATACGACGCAGACGATGCAGTCTGATACCGTACATCTGCGCAATGGTCCATAGCGTTTCGCCTTGCTTGACAACATGATAAGGGTAATTTCGTTGTGCCTTGCCGGCTTTTCTATCAAGATAAATCAGGTCGCCCGGATAGAGCGTGGGGTGGTCTTTCGATTCATTGATGCGCATCAGCCGTTTTGAAGGTATCTCAAATTCAGCAGCGATTTTATTGTATGTATCGCCCTTTTTAACAAAAATTAGTCTGCGGTTATTGTTTTTGAAGGATTGACGACCGTAAAGGCTTTTCACTGCAGGTTCCAAATGTTGTAAGTCAGGTTCTGAATAGGGTTTGTGCTTTTTTCTTCGGAAGCGTTTTTTTGCAGCGTGGTCGTATTGATCGAGATGGTATTTTTCGATTAAATGAATCAGTAATTGTGGATATTTCGGGTTGGTGGCATAACCTGCTTTTTTTAAACCGTAGGCCCATTTTTTGTAATCGGTGATGGGATAGTTGAATAAAAAAGCATAGTGACTGCGTTGAGTAAGAAAATGGGAATGGTCGCGATAGGAATCTTCCGGACTTTTATATTTTCTGAAGCATTCGCGGCGCGCATCATCGGTCACGCGGATCTTTTTTCCATGCCAACCATCATGGCATTTTATTCCGAAATGATTGTTTGCCCGGCGTGCCAGCCGGCTATTGCCGCTTCCCGATTCCAAAATTCCCTGGGCCAGCGTGATGGAGGCAGGAATTTTGTATTTTTTCATATCCTTGATGGCAATGTCCTTATATCGTTTGATATAGGCCTCCGTACTCATACGCCCATGTTGGGCTTGTAGTGGAGTCTGTAATCCCAGGAATAGAAAGCTCAGGACTAAAAAATATAAAGCGATACCGGATTTTTCCATTTCATGGCAAAATTAGGATATTGTTCCTCTTGGTGTAGCAACAGTGGGAGAATTGTTCACAAATTGTTGTTATTAACCGGACATTAGGGTTGTGATTCCCTTTTTATTTGCTTTAAAATGGCGGCATCCGGAAAAATCCAAAAAAGGGGCTGCCATCGCTCGATGCCCAGCTGGTCGTATCGTTTGGCAATGGGGGCAATGCCCAGTACCTTTTTATTGATGGCGAAATTTTCAGGATTAAGTTTCCATTCTTCCAGGAAACGTAATTTCCAAATGTCTTTTATCCCGATTTTTTCAACCACCAGGGTGTCGATGAGCCCATAAGGTGGCGTGGATTGTTTGATTTTTCGCAACACGGAGTCGTTCAGTATTTTGGATACTTCCGCTTTGCTGATTGGTTGAAAATAATAGTCGTAGGCTTGATATTTTCCGTCTTTGGCGCCGGTTAAAAGCAAGCTGACAAGTCGTTCGCGTTGCGGACCAACAAGATTTTGTATCCACCAATCGTAATTGGGGTCAGGGCTTTTGATGTTTACATCATACTGAATACGTTTGGTAATGATTTCGCCTTGCTTTTGATGGCACGAGCTGATTAACAAGCTGATAAATAATAGGATAAATATCCATGTACGGTTCATGAGTGATGTTTTTATTTGCGAATGTATGCAATTTTTATACCTATCTTTGAGGCATGAAAAAAATCTCGCTTCAATATGTGCTTTTCCTGTTCGCTTTTTTATGGAGTCTATGGGTTGGAGCGCAAACCATTCCTGCCGAAAGAAGGGTTGATTGGCAAGATGCGTTGTCAACTTTTTCGTTTTCCGAACCCGGACTTCAGCTGAATGTGTTGGATTTTGGTGCTGTGGCTGATGGGAAAACCGATAATACGGCCGTTGTTGAAAGTATGATGGCTGTGGCGAAGGGTCGTGCAGCGATTATTTTCTTCCCGAAAGGAAAATATTTTTTTGCATCATCCCTTGTTTTGGCCGATAGCATTGTGCTGAAAGGAGAGGGGCCCGAAAGAAGTGAATTGATTTTTGATTTAAACACCCCGGGTGAACATGCCGTTAAAATTTCGGGAAGTGCTGAAAACCGATTTGTCAATCTAAAGGGAGGATACCTCAAAGGCAGCAGGAAGGTACTGTGCGATTCGGCATCTTATTTCCGAGCCGGCGACTGGTTTGAAATGCGTCAGACAAATGGAAGCTGGAATACGGTTCCTGCCGAATGGGCAAAATGGTCGGTGGGACAGGTGGGGCGTATTGTGAGTGTTTCGGGCGATACTTTAATTTTTGAACATCCTTTACGCATTGATTTTACCGACAGTTTGCATCCTCAAATTCAACGTATTTTCCCCATTCAAAATACAGGACTGGCTTGTTTGAAAATAAAGCGTCTGAATAGCCGGGGAACGGGTTCCGGTTATAATGTTTATTTCGATTATGCAGCCAACGGACTGGTTTCGGGTATTGAAAGCGATAGCAGTGTGGCCAGTCACGTATACATTAGTCGTAGCACCCAAATAAGAATTAAAAAGAGTTATTTTCATCATGCTTTTCTGTACGATGGCACCAATACACAAGGGTATGGTGTTACCCTGGCACACCATAGCGGAGGCTGTTTGATTACGGACAATATTTTTGAACATTTGCGCCACGCCATGATGCTTAAAACAGGTGCCAACGGAAATGTGATTTCCTATAATTATTCCACCGATCCTTTTCGTTCCGAAGCCATTTCAGATGGTTCGGGTGACCTCTCATTGCATGGCCATTTCCCTTTCTCAAACCTGATGGAGGGGAATGTGGTACAAAACATTATCATCGATCACTATTGGGGCCCATCGGGACCTTGGAATACTTTTTTTAGAAACCGGGCAGCGCTTTATGGAATCATCATGACCGATAGCGATACTACCGAAACCGGTTATCAGAATTTTGTTGGCAACGAGACCACCGATTCACGGTTTTTTCACGGATTGTTTGCCCTGACCGGTGCCCATCATTTCAGCTATGGGAATCACATACTCCAGGCGATTATTCCCGCCGGTACCGATTCGCTTTCCGATTCGAGTTATTACCTGAGCCAGGTGCCTTCTTTTTGGCCGATAGATTCGGTCTGGCCTTCCATTGGGTTGCCTCGCCAATTGGGAAAGGGTTCCATCCCTGCTCAGTGGAGATTTCTTTCGGGAAGTAACTTTACGGGTTGCTCTGATTCGGTGCATGTTTCGGTAACGAATCGTTGGGAAAAATCACCGGAGATTCTTCTGTTTCCCAATCCGGCTACTACCCAATTTGAAATTCGGTTGTCAGGAGGTATTCCGGCAGGTTTGGTTTCCTATGTTTTATACGATGCGCAAGCGAAGGTGTGGATGTCGGGAAGTCAAATTTATACCGGCCGCACTGTGGTGGTGAAACCGGGGCATGCCATCCCCAAAGGCATATATGTTTTGGATGTTAGGGTGGGAGCCAGTCATTTTAAGAAAAAACTGGCCATTTATTAAAAGATAAATCATAAGGATGATAAAAATCAGTACTCCTACACTTTTGATTAATAAGCAAATTGTCAAAAACAACCTTGCGGTGATGCTTGAAAAAGCAAGACG
>CBETNY010000136.1:0-5481 GCA_965537275.1 uncultured bacterium
GGTCACTATAGAATGAGGTTCCGAAATTCCAATTTCCGGGAAGGCGAATGGAAGGCCCGCCGCGTAACTCATGCCGGTTTACATTGAAATAATTTCGATGTATACGAAAACGAAAACCCCAGTAGTTTTTAAATTGAGTACCAAAACTAAAATAGGAGCCTGCAAAAGTATGCATCCCTGAGAAATCCCAACCCGACCATTGGCCCGTGTGAAAACTCATGGTTCTAAAAATGCTGAAGGGTTCCCAAATTTCATAGTCCAATCCGGCTGATACTTTTATCATATCTGATATTCTGAGGTAACCTTGATCGTTAAGCTCTATCCCCGGGCTCAGCATGCTCGATTTTATGTCGTAACGCCAGTGTCCTTGCCCTATCTTAGAAAACTGAACGCTCATCCCACTGCCTTGCAACAGGCGCAGGCTGCTGTCTACCTTTTTCATGTTGTCGGGACGTTGGTAATAGCGTTGCGCTGATTCCTGCAAATTAAGCATGGCTTCCTGATTGCCCGATACGCTGCTCCCGATCAGGTTAACACTCAATCGATACGTTTTGTCTTTCCAAAAATTTTGAAAGTCTATTCCACCGGTATAGGCAGCGGTGGGTAAATACATGAGGGCGCTGTCTTTGATAAAGCGGTTGGTAGCGGTAAACATTCCCCCAACAATGGTTTTTCCCTTATTCAGGTCTTTTTGGATACGGGCGTTAAAATAGTTGGTCATGGGTTCAATCCCTTGTTTGCTTCGGATTCCGGCGCTGTCGATGGTCGCTTGTTCGTAATTGGTCAGGCTTTCGAGCATGCCGACAGACCAACCGTTTTTTGTTTTTCCCGAAAGTTTAAAAGCGCCTAAAATTCGTGTACCATCAGGTACTTTGGCATATTCCCCGTCATTTAAATCAGGGTAGTTATGGGGTGACCGGCCTATTCGGCGCGAATAGAAAAGGTTTTCGCGGCTAAATCCGCCTCCACCGGCTTCCAGTGGGAAATTAAAGATATTGCTACCCTCAACGAAAAAGGGACGACGTTCCCGAAAATAGGTTTCAAAAGCCGATAAGTTGACTTCTGAGGGGTCGGCTTCTACCTGGCCAAAATCGGGGTTGATGGTGAAATTAAGTGTAAGATCGTTGGTGACAGCCACTTTTCCGTCGATGCCAATGGCGTATCCCGGAGTGGTACCGGTGGCAAAAGGGTTTCCTTCTTCGCGGGGCGCCGCTTCCAGTTTTCCCATAGTGTAAGGCGTTAAGGCTACCTCTTTTTTAGGATGTATATCGTCGATGCCAACCAGGCGTCCAAACTGACTTACCCAACCCGATTTTTCTTTGGAAACAGTCTGCCAGACACTGGTTTCCTGTTTGCGAAATTCATTTCTTATCAGTTGCAAGCCCCATTGGTGATCGTGATGGTTTGCAAACCGGAGTTGCGACAATGGAATACGCATCTCGGCCACCCATCCTTTGCTGTCGATGGAGGTTTTAACATACCAAACCGGGTTCCAGGTAACATCCATATCGTTGTCGTTCACAAATTTTGCGTCGAATTTTACCCCCATGGCGTTGGTGGAAAAAGCAAAAGCGGTGAGTTTGTCGTTGTAGCTGTCGATTCCAATGGCTACCCAGTCACCTTCCACCTGGTCGTGTCTTGACAACCGTTTCTCGATTTTCTCGGGCTCGGTATCGTAACAACGAATCCCCACATAGAGGTTGTTGTCATCGTAAAGAATTTTAAACGCCGTTTGTTGAGAAGGCGCTTTTTGGTTATAAGGTTCGAATTGAACAAAATGATCGCCCCAGGCAGTTTGTTTCCAGGCGGCATCGTTTAAATGTCCGTCAATCACCGGGCGCTTACCTGTGATTTTTGTTGCTTGATAGGTACGTGTTTCAATTTGACCAAAGGTCATCATCGGAAGACAAATTCCGATTAAAACGATTTGAATAAAATAAAATCTATTGAAATGATTTTGCATTATCTTTTATGAATTGGTTTGGTTGATTGTTGAGGAGTTTTGGCTACTTAAATTAAATCGCCCGGGATGTCGGGCTTGAAATTTCATATAAAATTTTTGAATTTCCGGCAGGTCTTTTTCGTAATCTCCAGAGGGATAAAACACAGGTCCCAATCCTCCTTTTTTAAATTTGTAGTCGATATAAGCCAGTACGACGGGAACTTCGGCTTGGGTAGCAATTTGGTAAAATCCCTTTTTCCACTCTTCAACCAACGACCGGGTTCCTTCAGGTGTAATCACTACATAAAATGATTTTGACGTTTTAAATTTGTTTAATATCTCTAATAAAAGACGAAGTGGATTGCTTTTTGTTACAGGTTCGCCACCCAATATTGTCAATAAATTTCCCAACGGAAATTTAAAATATTTGGCACTAATCATGAATTTAACAGGAATATCGAGTACCCAAAAGGCCAGCCGACCGTAAACAAAATCCCACAGCGAAGTATGGGGCGCAACAATAATCACCGCCTTACTCACTCCATCGGGTAGGGTGCCCGAAATTTCCCATCCTAATATTTTCATGAGCCAACCGGCAATTCTTTTCATAATTCTACGGGTCAGATGGAGCGATGGTTATTGTTTTTGTTTTGGACTTAGGTTAAACTTTTCGGGATATTTGGCTCTCTTGGTGCGATAAAAAGCCTCAATTTTTTTGAAGTCCTCCTCGTAATTGCCTGTGGGATATACCAGTTCTCCAATAAATCCGGTCTTACTCGGATAGTCGATGGCGGTAAGTAAAATGGGAACTCCTGCGGTTAAGGCGATATAGTAATATCCTTTTTTCCAATTGGTTGCTAATGAGCGGGTTCCTTCGGGGGTGATGGCAAAATAGAGCTCGTCGTATTTTTTAAATAAATTAGCCAACGATTCTACCTTGTTCGACGAGCTGCTTCGATCAAGCGGGATGCCGCCCAGCCAACGCAAGATGGGCCCCAGTGGCCAAAAAAAGAGCTCTTTTTTAATCACTACATTTACATTCACTCCCTTGGCGCTTATACAAAGCATGCCAATGGGATAATCCCAGTTGGATGTGTGTGGTGCTTCGATAATCACCATTTTCTTCACATCCTCGGGCATTTCTCCCACGACTTTCCAGCCAATTAATTTGAGGATGAATTTTGAAAATTTTTTCATTTAGCAAAAGTAATGATTTTGAACTTCTTTCTCAATTCTGTAAAAAACAAAAGGCAGCTTCAAAACATGGTGAGAAACTGCCTTATGTAAATTCAATCAACTACCTACCAAATATAGGCCCGTTTGTCTTTGGGTATATACAATTTATCGCCTTTTTTGATATGAAAGGCTTTGTTAAATGCATCCAGGTTAAACGTAGGCACATTAACACGTGCTTCACCCGGACTGTGTACATCGGTTTTTAAACGTTTGGCCAATTCTTTTGGTCGGATATTTTGCCTCCATACCTGTGCAAAGCTCATGAAAAAACGTTGGTCGGCGCTAAACCCATCAATGGGAGCAGGGGTTTTGCCGTTGAGGGCTTTTTTGAAAGCATCGTACGAAATGTTGAGTCCTCCCAAATCGGCAATGTTTTCTCCCATGGTGAGTTCACCGTCTACATGTAATGAATCGAGGATGGTGTAGTGGTTGTAAAGTGCGGCCAATTTTTTAGTTTTGGCTTTGAAACGTTGGGCATCTTCTTTGGTCCACCATTCGTTCATATTTCCTTCTTTATCATATTTTCTTCCCTGGTCGTCGAACCCGTGCGTCATTTCATGGCCAATTACTACGCCAATGGCGCCATAATTTACCGCATCATCGGCATCCTTGTTGAAGAAGGGAGGTTGTAAAATTCCGGCAGGAAATACAATTTCATTATTGGATGGGTTGTAGTAGGCATTCACTGTTTGAGGAGTCATTCCCCACTCGGTTTTGTCAACCGGTTTGCCAATTTTATTCAGGTTTCTTTTAAAAGAGAAACGGCTGGCATTCATTACGTTTTGGAAATAATTTCCGGGAACAATTTCCAATGACGAGTAGTCTCTCCATTTGTCGGGATAGCCCACCTTTACCGTGATGGCATCTAATTTTGCCAGTGCTTTTTCTTTGGTGTCGGGGCTCATCCAATCCAGTTTTTTAATTCTTTCGGCAAAGGCCTTCCGCAAATTTTCAACCAGATTCAGCATATAGGCTTTCGATTCGGCCGGAAAATATTTTTCAACGTATAATTTCCCTAAAGCTTCACCCAATCCGCTTGAGGTGGTTCCCATTACCCTTTTCCAGCGGGGACGCATTTTCTGCTGACCCGACATGGTTTTGCCATAGAAGTTAAAATTCTCTTCTACAAAGGCTTTGTTGAGGAAGGGTGCTGCATCACTAAGTAATTTCCACATCAAATAGGCTTTCCATTGGTCCAGCGGGGTTTTTTGAGCCAGTTTGCTCATGCTTTGAAAGAAGGGTAATTGACTTACGTTAATGTCTCCCGGTTTTGGCAGTCCCAGTTGTTCAAAATAGGTTTTCCAATCGAATCCGGGGGCTGTTTTCTCTAAGTCAGCCAGAGACATTTTGTTGTAGTTCTTTTCAGGAATCCTTGTCTCTTTGCGTGTGAAGGATATCTTGGCAAGTTTTGTTTCCAAATCCATCACTTGCGCTGCTTCCTTTTTAGCAGTAGCGGCATCATCACCTTTTAATTCAAACATTTTGGCGATGTGTTCCTGGTAAGCGGCACGCAATTTCTTCGAGGCTTCGTCATCATTGGTATAATAACTCACGTCGGGTAACCCCAGACCACCCTGGTAGAGGTTGGCAATTTCCATGCTGCTGTTCTTTTCGTCGGCACCGGCAAAGAAATAAAAGAGGGGATGTACACCATTGGTGTGCAGATGAGCCACCTCTTTTTCAACCTCTTTTAAACTCTTTAACTGGTTAATGGCTTCCATTTGAGGGGCGATGGCTTTGATTCCCAACTTTTCGATGCTGTTGGTATCCATACCGCTATTAAAGAAGTCGCGGATTTTTTGTTCCACACTGCCTTTTTTTGCCTCTTTGTTTTTGGCGATTTCGTCAACCAGCGATTTTAATTGCTTTTGGTTGTTTTCGTATAAAACCGTAAAAGCGCCATACTGGCTGTATTCAGGTGGAATGGGGTGGTTTTTAATCCATCCGCCGTTGACGTATTGATAAAAATTATCACCCGGTTTTACGGTGGTGTCCATATTGACCGGGTCAATGGCTTTGTTCATACTTGTTTTCTTTTTTGATGTTTGGTTACAAGCATTGAAAGCAAAAGCAAGCAATGCAACCATAACAATTGATAAATATTTTTTCATGGCTTTGATATTTGGAGCGCAAATATACCAAAAACCGAGAGAAGTTATACCCTTGCGGATGAAATTCAAGGGTACAAAAATTCCAAATTAGAAAAAGGGGAATGATTAGAAGTCCAATTCCAAATTCAGTTTGTCCTTAAGCTTTTTCACTTTTGGAAAAGTTTTCGAAAGCTGTTCAAAGCGTTCACGGTC
>CBETNY010000137.1:0-5435 GCA_965537275.1 uncultured bacterium
TGACCGGGGTTTGTCGGGCATAAGTATAATAGCCGTAGGTTTTTTGAAAAACAACCGTTCCATGACGTGCCACCAGCACTTCGCAGCCCGGATAAGCGGCCGCATCAAGTCCCGATTGACAGATGGAATCAATCATGTGTTCCATATACTTTGAATCCATGCCCACGGCTTCCGGAATATCGTAGCGCAAGCGCGGCAAGGCCACCGTTTGCAGTCCATCACCCATTTTGAAATCCTGATTCACCGATACCGGTAACTTTCCATGAATCCCATAGGCACCAAATACCATTTGGGCAGCCAGCTCCTGCATCAAAGGTGTTTCCTGATAAGTAATTATCAATCCTTTACTCCGACCGATATTTGGAATACGATCCAAAGCAAAAGGATTTCCAAAAAACACGGTGATGGTGCGGTGATTGGAAACAATCCGGTCGACCGTTTGGACCAACTCATCGGTAAGTCCGAAATTTTTATAGGGATACTGACTCAGGTTTTGCATACCGAGAATCACCAACGAATAGTTTGACAGGGCATTTAAAAGCGGCTCGGCCTGTGCCGAATCGGATGGAAGGACAAAGACATCCATCCGGGTATATTTCTGAAGAAAATCGGCAAAGCGTGACGGGCGATCCACTCCGGTAAGCACCACGGCGATTTTTTCGCGCTCAAGATGCCGAACAGGAACAATTTGGTTGGTATTTCTCAAAAGGGTTACCGCCTCTTTTGACAATTTCCGGTTCAGCATTTGGGCCTCCACAGTATTCAAATCACTATCAAGATGTTTTAAATCAACCGGTTGCCATTCGGCTAATCCTGACCGGTATTTGGCCCTTAAGATTTTCTTCACACGTTGATAAATATCCTGTTTTCGCAGTTTTCCCTGTTTCAGTGCCTTCTTTACTTCGGCAATGGCTTTCGGGATGTCTTTGGAGAATTCCACCAAATCGTTGCCCGCTTCAATGGCTTTTACATCGGCAATACCGGGCGGATAATAATCGGCCACCCCTTTCATGTTCATGGCGTCGGTAACGGCCATTCCTTTGAAACCGAGTTCATTTTTTAACAAGCCCGTCACAATGGGTTTGGAAAGAGTAGAGGCCAAATGTGGTGTTGAATCCAGCGAAGGGATATCGAGGTGAGCCACCATTAAAGCACCGACTCCATGCTGAATCATTTGACGGAAAGGATACAATTCGAGGCTGTCGAGGTGGGTGCGACTGTGATGAATCACCGGTAAGGTTTTGTGCGAATCGGAATCCGTATCGCCATGACCCGGAAAGTGTTTTCCCGTTGCCAAAACACCCTGTTGCTGCATACCCAGCATATAAGCAACCCCTTTGCGGGATACATTGTCGCGATCCATACCAAAAGAGCGGTAGTTGATTACCGGATTGTTCGGATTGTTGTTGATATCAACCACCGGAGCAAAATTCATTTGAATTCCCAACCGTTTGAATTCACGGGCCACTTCAGAACCCATTTCATAAATTAACGAATCGTTTTGAATGGCCCCAAGGGTCATTTGGTAAGGAAAATGGAGGGTTCCTTTCAGCCGCATTCCCAATCCCCATTCGCCATCAATAGCCATCAGCAAAGGCACTTTCGATTGCGATTGATAATAATTTGTCAATTTTGCCTGTTGTTCGGGAGTACCCTGGAAAAATACCAGGCCACCGATATGCTCTTCACGAATCAGCTTGAGGATGGCGTCCTGCTCTGCCGGCCCCCGGTTGGAATAGGCGGCCGCCATAAACATTTGACCGATGCGTTGGGAAAGTGTGAGCGAGTGAAAAACAGAATCGACCCACTGTTTTTCCTGAGCAGATGCAGACACCGACAAATCGGCAAAATCATTTTGCGAAAAACCTGAGGCCGGAAGCATCAAAACAAGGCTTAGTAAAACCAGAAAACGGTACATTTTACTCATGGGATTATTTTTTTCGGGATGAATACTCTTCGAGGACTTTACGCACCGAACCCAAGCGTATCAAGGCGGCACGGGCTTCATCAACAGGAATATCTATTTCTTCCAAAATCATGCGTGTACCCCGTTGAATCAGTTTTTCGTTGGTAAGTTGCATATCCACCATTTTATTCCCTTTTACCCGGCCCAGCTTAATCATGGTAGTGGTGGTAATCATGTTGAGTATCAGTTTTTGGGCGGTACCGGCTTTGAGGCGTGTGCTTCCGGTAACAAACTCGGGGCCCACCACCGCCACAATGGGAATATCCACCTCCCGGGCAAGTACAGAACCCGGATTACAGGTAATACAAGCGGTTAACAAACCATGTGCCCGTGCATCACGCACACCGCCAATCACGTAAGGCGTGCGACCCGAGGCGGCAATACCCACCAAAACATCTTTTTCGTTGATTTGGAATTGCTGAAGGTCTTTCCACGACTGGTCGTAATCGTCTTCTGCTGATTCAACGGCTGTCCGGATGGCCTTATCCCCTCCGGCAATCAGGCCGATGACAACATTTTCGGGCATCCCAAAAGTAGGCGGAATTTCAGAGGCATCCAGGATACCCAAACGACCGCTGGTTCCTGCACCAATGTAAAAAAGACGTCCGCCATCACGCATCCGGGGCAAAATTCCTTGCACCAAAGCTTCTATTTGAGGAATTACTTTCGCCACAGCCAACGGGACTTTGCGGTCTTCCCTGTTTATATTTTTCAGAAGATCGCCCACGGCCATCTTTTCCAAATCGTCAAAATTGGAAGGGTGTTCGGTAATATTTTTCAAAGTACTTTCTTTTTTATCTTTAAAGAGCAAAGCTAAAAAAAGATAACCAACCCGATTCCCTGTGACCGTATAATTTACAAAACAACAACAAATTGTTGTATTTTTAACTTGAGATAATCAAAATTCACAAAACAGGCGGCGTTCAAAGGATTAACTGCGCAGCTCGATCAAGGTTATTTCAGGTAAGATGCCAATCCGGCCAGGATAGCCGATGGAACCCAATCCGCGATTCACATAAATTTGTTTTCCGGAGGCAGCGTCGGTGTACAAGCCGGCCCATTCTTTGTACATGTATTGCGCCGGACTCCATTTAAAATCTTTGGTTTCGATTCCAAACTGAAAGCCATGGGTATGGCCCGACAAGGTAAGATCGACCGGAAAATCATCCGCCAGCACCACCTTATCCCAATGCGAAGGGTCGTGACTCATCAAAATATTAAAGATGCCGTTTTCGAGCCCCTGGGTAGCCTTTTTCAGGTCTCCGCGTTTGGGAAATCGTGGATGCGCACCCCAATTTTCGACACCCACCAACGCAATTTGTTCTCCGTTGTTTTCAAATTTAACATGGCGGTTATTCAGCAATTTCCATCCCACACGGTCATAAAAGGAGAACAAATCCTCCATGTTTTTCCGTTTGGCTTCTTTATTGGGCCAGTTGACATAGTTTCCATAATCGTGGTTTCCGAGGACGGCAAAAACACCCAATGGCGCCTTTATCTTTTTGAGACTCTCCTCAAAGCGAAAAGCCTCGCGTGTGGCATAATTTACCAAATCGCCGGTAAATAAAACCACATCCGGATTTAAATTGTTGATGATACGAATGGCCTCCTCCAATGGTTTTTCAGAAGTCCACGTTCCCAAATGCAAGTCGGAAATCTGAACCATCTTAAAACCGTCAAAAGCTTTCGGCAACCGGCTAAAGTACAGTCGCTTTTTCACGACATTAAAATCGTAAACCCATTTAAACATACCTGCCAGCATGCCGCTAAAAACAAGTCCTCCACTTAAATATCCCAGATACTGTAAAAATTTACTACGGCTCATTCCCTCCCGGGGTTCCAAAATGGCCCGGCGCTTCTCTTTACGGAAAAAATCGGGCATTTTTTGAATCAATCTCACCAGATCGGCAATCATCAAAAACAATACCGGCAACAATTTGGAGGCATAGAAAACCAAAATCGCTCCAATCCAGTAGGTTCTAAAAACATCGTTCCATTCGATCAGCGGTTTAATGGCTGCCGCAATCACCAAAAAAAGGCTCATCATCAGCGGGAGCCAAAACAAAAAGGTAATCACGTACTTATGCCAAAAGCGATAGCTGAAGATTTTTTTTCGCAAGGCCGACCACAGATACAAATCGGCAAAGAGCAGCACCACCATCATGGCATAAACACCGGTGTAGTGGGGCATCTCATAGTGAAACAGAAAAAAACCGGCGACCAGCGCCAGCAAAACAAAAATAAATTGGAGTAACGACTTCATACGTTCGTTGAAAATTTTGGTTGATAGAGTTTATTTAGTTTGTGAGCGAATATAATTAACCAGGCCACGGGCCTTAAAAATACCCATTAATTTATCGGGTAACGGGGCAAAAGTAAAACTTTGTTTTGCAATGTGTACCACTCCTTTGTTAAAATCGATGGACACCTGATCGCCGCGACGATAAGCGTCTACTGCTTCGGGAAGCAAAATAATCGGCAACCCCTGGTTAACCGATGACCGGTAAAAAATCCGGTTGACCGATTTACAAATCACCGCCTGTACACCGGCATGCGCAAGTCCCACTGCGGGGTGTTCACGCGAGCTGCCACAGCCGAAGTTCGAACCGGTTATCAGGATATCGCCCGCTTCAACCCGTTCGGTAAAATGAACATCGAAGCCCTTAAAAAGGTGAGGCATAATTTTTTCCGGTTCTGAGCTCAAGACACTATAGGTTAAATTACCGGCAAACATTTGATCGGTATTCAAATCGTTGACATCGGTATAATCCCATACGCCGTTTATTCTACGGTTATCATCGTCGGCAATGGTTACCGTCTGGGTCTGTTCAACCGAATAGGGAAATTTTTCATCGGTTTCGATACCACGAGGATCCACAATTTCTCCGGCCAATGCCGAATGCGCCACCGTAGCCGGTGAGGCCAGATAAATAAAAGCTTCTTTATTGCCCATACGGCCTTTGAAATTCCGGTTGGCTGTTGATATCACGCGATAGTTGTCGGCCGGAATACCCTGTCCGGTGCCCAAACAGGGGCCACACGATGCCGACAACACATTGGCACCGGCTTCCAGAAAAATTTCAATCAATCCCTCTTTCATTGCCTGCAAATAAATTTTCTGTGAAGCAGGGACAATCACCATCTGAAAATCTTCCGGCAATTTTTTTCCTTTCAACACCATGGCGGCTTCGCGCAAATCTTCCAGCCGGCCGTTGGTACAAGTTCCCACCATGGCTTCCTGAAGTTTGGTACCGCGCAATTCGGCCACCGCTTTCACGTTATCCACCTGATGGGGAGCGGCCACCACAGGAAAAATTTCCGACAGGTCAATCTCTATTTCTTTGGCATAACGGGCATCGGCATCGGCCCAAACACCTTTTCCGGTATATGATTTTCCAAGATACTCTTCGAGCACTTCATCCATGGGAAAAACCGCATTTTTTGCGCCCATTTCCGAAGCCAGATTAGC
>CBETNY010000138.1:0-5402 GCA_965537275.1 uncultured bacterium
GCCTAATTTTACACGTTGCAAACGTCCAAAAGGCAAGATCCTGGTACGCTAATTTGATATTGGAAAATGATCATGACATAAAAGAATAAGGCATTAAAGAGTTCTAATCAGAAAAACAACACATGCAATCAATTCATTTCAAAAAACTGCTGTTGGCGCTACTGTTACTTACCGCATTTGGGATTTCGTGTAAAAAGGAAGATTCAGGATATGTCCGCGCCACCTTTACCGGAATCGACCATACCTATACCATGTGTAGCGGGGGCTATTTTTTTACCATCGACACAACAGAATACAGGAGTTTCGACATCGTTGAAAATTCAATCTTAACACCTACAACCAAACTCCCGAGAACCTATCTTATCCGATTCGAAAAACCCGGTGGAGGATGTTATGACGTGGTAGACAACCTGGTTAAAATTACAGCGATTAAAAATCCCTGATTGCATCCCAGCCCGGTAAAAACTTACACAATGTGTTAAAACCGTCACCGTGAGATACAGAGATTAAACAATGAAAGAGTAAATGATACAAAAATATTAAAGCACATGGAAAAGTGGAAAATCATGGGGCAGGAGACCGTTTGTGATTTTAAAATCTTCAAATTTTATAAACGTCATCTATTCAATAAAAACCGACAAAGTGAGCATCACTTTTACGTGATGGATACTCCTGATTGGGTAAACGTGGTGGCACTGACACCGGATGAAAAAATTGTTCTTGTAAAACAATACCGTGCCGGCACCGATGAAATCACCCTGGAAATTCCGGGTGGGGTAATCGACAAAACCGACATCAGTCCCGAAATAGCCGCTTTACGCGAACTGGAAGAAGAAACTGCCTACATCGGACAAAATCCAACCCGGCTGGGAAGAGTACATCCCAACCCCTCTTTTATGGCAAATAGTTGTTACTTTGTTTTGGTAAAAGGTGTAAAACCCCTTGGCAAACTAAATTTTGATTCCGGTGAAGACATCGAAACCGTTGAGATGACACTGGATGAGGTAAGGCATGCCATTCAAACGGGAACACTCCGGCACAGCCTCAGCATTGCCGCTTTGGGAATGCTTTTCCTAGAAAAACAATCCTGATATTTATGGTAAAATCGGCTTCCGGTTAAGGGGAATCCCATTACAAAAAATGCTTAGGCAGCAGGTTTTGCTTTTCCCAAAATAAATGTGTTGTAAAGAAACAACGCAACAATGGTAACCACACCAATAGCACTAAAAATCATCCAGATACGGTAAGGATGGTACTGCTGCCACAACATTTGCGTCAAACCCGGCTGATCGGTATGCAGCAATTGAGCCGCTTTATGAAAATAATCGTTTTGTGTAAAGTTCTGGCTAATTGCCGGCAGTTCCAAACCGCGTTTGGCCACCTCCATCTGAAGTAGCGTGACTTTATCGGACATCGACTGATAGACGGGTCCCGAAAAAATACCGGCCAGGTAATTTCCCACCGCTACCGGCAGAAAAGAAGTGCCCATATACAACGCCTCCTTATTTTTTGGAGCAATGCGTCCAATGTATTCGGTAAATTTAGGCGAGCTGGCCATCTCACCCAACGAAAAGATTAAAATGGCTGCAATAATATAAAATCCGTTACTGGTTCCAAAAGCAAGGCCAATCCCTATGGAAACCACAAAAATACCTGTGATAATGGCATTGATAGGCTTTAGCTTCATCACCAACGAAGAAACCAGAATTTGAAACAAGATAATAAACCCGGCATCCAGGTTAACCATCATTTCCGGTGCAATAAGCCCCTCTTTGGTTCCTACCGCCGAAGCCACTGCCGGCGAGAAACTGTTAATCCAATCATAAATCATGGCCGTATTAACCCACTGATCGATAAAATTGGGCAAGGTGTAAAACAATTGGTTAAACATGGTCCAGAAACCAATCATGATGACCAGGAATAAGGCCAGTTTTAAATCGGCTAAAGCGGTTAAGATATTTTTGAGGGATTTTCCCACGGAAACAAAAAAGCCCTCTTCATTTTTCACCCGGTCGGGTTCTTTATAAAAGAGAAGTACCAGTAAAATATTGACCAGGATGGCTGAGGCCGCCATAATAAATACAATATGCCAACCATAGGCATGTCGCAATTTGGAGGAAAAAACGGGTCCCACAAATCCACCGATATTGACAATCATATAAAAAATACCAAATCCGATGGAAGAGGTTGAATCGTCAGTGGTTTTCGCTACGGTCGCCGACACGATCGGCTTAAAGATAGCAGCTCCCAAAGCAACCAGCAAAAAAGTGGCATACACCGCGGTATAACTCCTGAATTGGCCCATTAAATAATAACTGGAAGCGAGTATAACAAAAGCAATAATCAGCATTCGTTTGTAACCAAAACGATCGGCCAATGCTCCGGTAAACAGGGGAAGAAAATACAAAATGGCGGTAACCGTTCCCATGATGTTTCCCTTTTGGGTTTGGCTGAATCCCAAGGCTCCCGTATCGGTCGATTGCGTCAAATAAAGTGCTAAAACAGTAAATAATCCATACCATGCCCACCGTTCGAAGAGTTCCATCGAGTTGGCCACCCAAAAAGTACGTGGGAATTTTTTAAACGTCGTTCCAATTTTACTCATTGCTTATTTTTTTAAGGGGCGAAGATACAAATAATGCCGAATTTTATACCAAAGGCTGTCCGAAAACAATGCAGCTACTTTCACACTATCTACGCCGGTGGCAGAGTGATGAGTTGAACGAAAGCTAATCAACTTTTTGGTCGTTTCATAATCAAAATAAGGATGATGAAGCAGGGTTTTTAACGACACCTTTTCCAAATCAAAGCGATGAATACGTTGTGGATTTACAGTGATATGAGGCAGGATTCTTTTTAGTGTGGCCGGCTTCATGCCATACACCTGGCCCAATTGTCGGGTCGAATAAAATCCGCCCAACAACTTACGGTACTTGAGCACCCTGCGGGCAAGCCATCCCGGCAGATGAAGCCGGTTTTCCAATTCGCTTTGGGTACACGAATTTATCTCAACCTTTGGAATGGCTTGTGACGACTCTACCGGGTTAATCTTATTACGAATCAGTGGCTTAATCTTTATAGAATCAGCAAGTATTTGATATTCCACCTTCGAGATTCCGTATACTTTTAACAAGTCGGCGGGTTTTAAAAATACCCCTCCATGCTTTCGGTAACTCAAAAGATTTTTAATTTGTTTTGCACCCAGCCCCATCTGTTTAAGTGTCCCGGCCGGCACCCGGTTGGGATCAAACAAAACCGGATGGATAAACCGCCTGGCCAACCCGGGGTTTACATGCCCCGAAGCTTGCTGCTTCACAAATAGCATGGAATCGTTCATCCGTTGTTGGGCCGATACAAACCGTTCCACCTCTTTCTTCGCCTCCGGCGGAACCAACCTGTGTTTCAGTTTTAGATTTAGATAAGGTAATCCCGCATAAATCATGAGCATCACAAAAAGCAGCCCTAGCAATACCAATATCCCTCTTTGTTCACTTTTGTAAAAACTGAAGAATACCTTAAGCCAATTTTTGAAAAGCCTGAACATGATGAACCTTTAAAACAATCACAAAAGATCCGGTTCATCTTCCTCAGCATTAGAATCCGTTTTAGGCGGTGTCCGTAACACTTTAATCAAAAAATAGGCAGTCAGAACAATCACTGTTCCCTGCACCGAAACCATCAATATTAACGCTGAAGTACTCATGATTGAAGTGATTTAGAGGTTAACTTTCTCTTTTTTGTTGCCAGATGAACCATATAACTCAATCCCAAAAAGGTGGAGAGTAGCAACAACCGTGACATATCCTTAAAAAACATTCCCGTGGGCAATCCATCCTTAAACCAGGTGACCTTTTCATTTAAATGGAAAACCTGAGCAATAATACTGTCGTTGGCCCATGGCCAAGAACCTTTTGTAAAGAGCTGATGTATGGCAAGTTGCCAATCACCCATCTCACCTTGCAAAGGCTTTACCATGGCTGTAATAAAGATTACCAGGATAAAAACAGGGGTAATCCATTTCATCACAAATTTATAAAAATGAGGTACTTTGATATCGGCACCGCGGTTAATCTCTTTCCATCCTTTGTCCACCCCGAAAATCCATGAAAACAGAATAATTTCGGCGGTAGCAAATATCACCAGCGAAACGGTTCCTGTCCAGTAATCGTATTCATCGAATACCCCATACTGAAAAAAGAGGATGGTCGGCAGGGCCAACACCAAAACAATCAGGCCCAACACCAGCGCACTTTTTACCCTTCCCCAACCAAATTCATCTTCAACAAAACCCATAAACGGCGTACCCATGGCCAATGAGGAGGTAATGCCGGCAAAAAACAACAACCCGAACCAGGCAACTCCCGACAAGGTAGCCAAAATTGGCCCCCATTGATTGAACAGATAAGGCATGGTTTTAAACGCCATCATAAATCCTGCATTCTCTTTTACCCAATCGAGCCCCATATAACCGACAGCAATAGGAATCACCACCGAAGCCCCCAGGACGATCTCAACAAATTCGTTCATCCATCCGGCCGACATGGCATTCAGTGCAATATCATCGTTTTTACTCACATAGGCCGCATAACAGTGAATGGTTCCCATCCCCACCGACAAAGTAAAAAAGATTTGCCCCGCCGCAGCAAGCCATACTTTCGGATTGGCCAAACTGTCAAAATTGGGTTTCCACAAAAAGTCCAATCCCAAATGCGAATTACAGGTAGCACAACCTTCCATTCCTGTGGCGCCGAGGGTGATGCCACGGATGGCCAAGAATATGCCGAAGAGAATCAGTAACGGCATGGCTATTTTCGCCACTTTTTCCGTTCCCCCACTCAAGCCCTTTGATAAAATGTAAACATTAATAACCAACGTTATCACAAAGGCGACAATGGCCCAAAATGGCGCGTTAATGACCAACTGGTTTCCAGCCACTTGCGTATGTATGCCCGCATACGAATCGAATGTTGCACTCACCTGATCACTACTTAGACCGGCAAAACTTTGAAATATCGATTTAAGGGTATACGATAAAGTCCACGATTCGATGTAGGTATAGTACGAAATGATTCCAATATTGGTAAAAATCCCGAATACTCCCACATATTTCCAAATTCTTTTCTTCGACATGGAGTTAAAGATAAAAGGTGTCGAATGGTTTCCTCTGATGCCACCATAGCGTCCCATGGACCATTCAATCCAAACCAATGGAATTCCCATCAACAAAAAAGAAACAAAATATGGGATAATGAAGGCACCGCCCCCATTTTGTACCGCTTGAACAGGAAAACGCAAAAAGTTACCCAATCCAACGGCATTTCCGGCCATTGCCAGAATCAAACCAATTCGCGAGCCCCATCCTTCTTTTACCTGAGCCATAGAACTATTTTTTGGAAAATTGA
>CBETNY010000139.1:0-5389 GCA_965537275.1 uncultured bacterium
TTATCAAAAACTCCGGTGACCCGGTACTTGCGAACGCTGGTACGGAGGGTCTTTCCCAAGGCCGGTTGGTTGCCGAAAATTTCCTTTTTCATGGCTGTCGACAGCACAATACTATTGGGGTGCATCAAACACGAATCGGGATTTCCTTCCACAAATTTATAATCAAAAATCTTAAACACCCAGGGATCACCGATGGTCAAATTGGGAATATCATATCGTACATGATTATATTCAACGGAAGAAACAGAATTTTTATCTGA
Organism: uncultured bacterium; assembly: GCA_965537275.1. Taxonomy (GTDB): domain Bacteria; phylum Bacteroidota; class Bacteroidia; order Bacteroidales; family F082; genus Sulfidibacterium. The sequence goes on from CBETNY010000139.1 coordinate 261, forward strand.
AGGATCCGTAAAAAACAGGCGCGTCGATTGAATCACCTCAGGGAAAAGACTATCCAGTTTATCGGCAAGCAAAAAGGGCGTAAGGGCCATCTTTTCAACCTTTCCACCGGTTGAATAGGCTTCATTCACGCGATAAATGTGGGGATAACCTTTCCAACTCCGATCGAAATACAATTCATTTTGAATGTAGAGATAAATAAAAACAAAGGCCACAATTCCAATGGTCAACCCTATCAGGTTGAGGAAAGTATAGTATTTCTGCCTGAGTAATACCCTAAAACCCGAAGAAAAGAAATTTCCCCACATTGATTACAAGCTCCGGTTAATATTTTCATTAATAATCTGACCATCGAACAGATGTACCACTCTTCGACTGTAGCTGGCGTCATGTTGCGAATGGGTTACCATCACAATGGTCATACCGTCACGGTTGAGTTCATTCAAGATGTTCATCACCTGCTCGCCATGCAACGAATCGAGGTTGCCGGTGGGTTCGTCGGCCAAAAGCAGCCTGGGCCCGGCCACAATGGCACGCGCCACGGCCACCCGCTGTTGTTGTCCGCCCGACAATTGGATGGGCAACAAATTTCGACGGTGGGTAATCTCAAGCTGGTCAATCACCTTCGCCACCCGCCTTTTTCGCTCTTTACGCTTGACACCCAAATAGATTAAAGGCAGTTCTATATTTTCCCAGATGCTCAAATCATCAATCAAATTGAAATTCTGAAAGACAAAACCGATATTTTCTTTTCGCAGACGTGTTTTCTGCTTTTGCGATAAACTTTGCACATCCATCCCCCTGAAAAGATAATTTCCACCCGACGGTTCGTCAATCATGCCCAACAGATTTAACAGTGTGGTCTTTCCACATCCCGACGGCCCCATCACAGCAACAAAATCACCTTGCTCAACCTGCAAATCAATCCCGGCCAATGCAATGGTTTCTACGTCCTGCGAATGAAATACTTTTTTAAGCCCTTTGACCTCTATCATATTTTTTGCACTTTTCTCAACAAATGTAAACTTTTCGTTGGGTTATGCTCCCAACGAATCGATTTCCATGCCGTAAAATTCAATTGCTTTATAATCAGCAATTTAAAAATTATTTTTTAAGAAACTGTAACATCCGGTGTTCGAAATCGTCCAACTCTTTGTACAACCTCGAACAAATTGTTGTACTTTTACCTATTCATTTTCTCACCCTTCATGCCATGACAAAAATAAAAGCCCGCATTTTGATTATCGATGATGATACCGATATTTTACTGGCTGCAAAGATGTTTTTGCGACAGTATTTTCAAATGATTCATACCGAAAAAAATCCTGAAAACATCCCCGACCTTTTGCGCAACGAAACGTACGATGTTATTTTGTTGGATATGAATTTTTCGCGCGAAGCAACCAGTGGAAAAGAGGGCTTTTACTGGCTCAACCAAATTTTGGAAATCGATCCGGCAGCCATTGTGATTTTTATTACCGGTTATGGTGACATCGAACTGGCGGTACAGGGCATTAAAGAGGGGGCCACCAATTTCATTTTAAAGCCCTGGGAAAACCACAAACTATTGGGCACCATTGAAGCAGCGCTTAAGATCAGATCGTCCAAACTCGAACTTGAAACCCTTCGATCGACCAACAAACTGCTTGTGGAGGACCGCGATCAGGTTTTCAGCAACATTATTGGAAAATCGCCTGCCATGCAGAAGGTTTTAAAAACCGTTGAAAAAGTGGCTAAAACCGATGCCAACGTATTAATTTTGGGGGAAAACGGAACAGGAAAAGAGGTCATTGCCAGGGCCATTCACCGGGCCTCACACCGCCACGACCAAATGTTTATCAATGTGGATTTGGGTGCCATCACCGAGAGTCTTTTCGAAAGCGAACTTTTCGGATATAAAAAAGGGGCTTTTACCGATGCACGCGAAGACCGTCCGGGTCGATTTGAAGTAGCCAACAAAGGCACCCTGTTTCTGGACGAGATTGGCAACCTGTTACCGTCGCTGCAATCAAAATTATTGAGCGTTTTGCAAAGCAGAAAAGTGGTTCGTTTGGGCTCAAGCAAAGAAATTCCGGTGGATGTCCGGCTGATTTGTGCCACCAACATGCCGCTTTACGAAATGGTAAAAGAAAACAAATTCCGGCAGGATTTACTTTATCGAATTAACACGGTCGAAATCACCATCCCCCCTCTGCGCGAACGTACCGAAGACATCGAAGCGTTGGTGAACCACTATCTTGATGTGTACTGCAACAAATACAAAATGCCCCTCAAACGCATCAATGCAGGCACCTTAAAACGCCTTCAAATGCATCCCTGGCCGGGCAACATCCGCGAGTTACAGCATGCTGTGGAAAGAGCCGTCATCCTGAGTGAAGGAAATTTGCTCGAACCCCAGGATTTTTTCATGAATGAAGTGAGTGAAACCCATGAAGAAATCTTTCCGGTAAACATGAATCTGGAAGAAACCGAACGAATGCTTATCCGTAAAGTGGTCGACAAACATGGTGGAAACATCAGCCGCGCAGCCAAAGAATTAGGTTTAACCCGTGCTTCACTGTACCGAAGATTGGAAAAATATGGTTTATAAACACTTCCGGTTCCAGATTATTTTCAGGATACTGCTCATGGTATTCACCCTTTTATTAATCTTTTTCTTACATCAGGAAACGGCCTATGCAGTCAGTACCATTATCCTAAGTGTGTTGTTTGTTACCCAAATCATTTTTTTAATTCGTTATACCGAGCAAACCAACCGCAAGCTCACCCGTTTTTTTGAAGCCATCCGTTATTCCGATTTTACCGGAACCTTTACCGGCAACGAATTGGGAAGAAGTTTTGAGGAGCTCAACCGCCAGTTTAACGAAGTAATCGAAGCCTTTAAAAAAACAAAAACCGAAAAAGAAGAGAATTTCAATTATCTGCTCACCGTTATTCAGCACGTGAGTATCGGCGTATTGGTCTTCAAAAAAGACGGACAGGTTGACGTGTACAACAATGCTGTAAAAAAGCTTCTGCAAATCAAACATTTACGAAACATCAGCGAATTAAACTCCGTTTCTAATGAATTAACTGCCACCCTTTTGGAAGCCCGTGCCGGAGAAAAAAAGCTGGTGAAACTTTTTGTGGATGACGAACTGCTGCAACTTTCGATTTATGCCACCGAATTTCTCATGCATGGCGAGAAATATATGCTGGTTTCTTTGCAGGACATTCATCCCGAACTGGAACATAAAGAGGTGGAATCGTGGCAAATGCTTATTAAGGTGCTCACCCACGAAATCATGAACTCCATCACCCCAATCTCTTCACTGGCCTCCACGGTGCAGGATATTTTAAAAGAGCACCTCAAGATGCACCCCAACCTCGATGAAGACGAATCAGAAGACCTCGAAAACATTACCAGCGCCATCTCCACAATTGAAAAGCGAAGCAAAGGCCTGTTGAACTTTGTTGAATTATACCGAAACCTGACACGTATTCCCAAACCTCATTTCCGGTATTTTTCCATCCACGATTTGTTTCAACGCAACCTTGGATTGATGGAAGATAAGTTTGAGAAGATGGGAATCAGCGTAAGCACAAAAATTTTTCCTGCCGACCTGAAGTTATTGGCCGACCCCGATTTAGTCGATCAGGTATTGATAAATTTACTCCTGAATGCCATAGATGCCGTAAAAGAAACCGAAAACCCCGAAATTGTCCTGATGGCATCGGTTAATCTGAACAACCGTACGGTTTTAGAAGTTTCGGACAACGGCACAGGCATTAGTCATGATGTGATGGATAAAATATTTATGCCCTTTTTCACGTCTAAAAAAACCGGTTCCGGAATTGGATTAAGCCTTTCAAGGCAAATCATGCACATGCATAAAGGCAGCTTGTCGGTGCGGTCACAAATGGGCCAGGGCGCCACTTTCACCTTGGTATTCTAACTCCGGCCACCCTGAAAATGAGAATTCTTTTCACCCCGTCATAAAAAAGCAGAAAAGCAACTTTGTTATTTCATAATTTTGTATCAATTTTAAAATCATTCATAATGTCTCAAAACCATCCAACCGAAATACATTCCATCATTCGTCATCGACGTAGTCCCAGAACTTTTCAAAACCGGCCGATACCTGAAGAAAAATTAATGGCCCTGGTTGAAGCGGCGCGATGGTCAGCTTCTGCCTTTAACGAACAACCCTGGCGATTTGTGATTGGCCGGCAAGGAGACGAAAAGTATAAAAAAATCCTCTCCTCGCTGGTAGAATGGAACCAAAAATGGGCAGGCAAAGCACCCGTATTAATCTTAAACCTGGCGAAACAAAACTTTTCACACAACGGGCAGCCCAACGGAACGGCAAATTATGACCTGGGACAGGCGGTGGCCACCATGTGCCTTGAGGCCGTCCATCAGGGATTGGTGGCACATCAAATGAGCGGATTTGATGCGAAAGCCGCCGCTTCCTCCTTAGAAATTGATGATGAGTATTTGCCGGTATCGGTCACCGCCATTGGTTTTGAAGGTTCGGTGGAAGACCTTCCCGAAGATTTGGCTGCACTGGAAACCAAAACAAGGGAACGCAAAACCATAGAAGAAATACTATTTTAACTGAATTCGTTGTGACCTACACCCATGACTTCAGAATCCAAAACATATACAAAATGATAACGCGATGAAGAACATTATTTTCGGCATCATCACTTTCACCCTCCTGTTGAGTGCTTGTGGACAAAGTAACCGGACCACACAAAAATCAGAGGCAACAAATTCCAAAAACACCCATGCCGTGGTTTCCATTCCTCAATTTAATGCTGATTCGGCCTATCATTTTGTGGCCCGTCAGGTAGCATTTGGCCCCCGCGTTCCGGGAACGCCCGCACACGAGGGTTGCGCCAAATGGATGGTAAACCAATTAAAATCCTACACGCCTCATGTGGTGGTTCAGGATTTTTCGGCCCGTACTTACGACCACGTGATGCGTCAGGGAAAAAACATCATCGCCTCCTTTTCACCGGAAAAGACCAATCGAATATTGCTGATGGCCCATTGGGATTCGCGGCCCTTTGCCGACCACGACAAGGATAAAACCAAATGGCGTACGCCCATCGACGCAGCCAACGATGGTGCCAGCGGGGTCGGAGT